>SKLX01000115.1 GCA_007121375.1 Bacillota bacterium
AGGCTTGCTGTAATCATTTATGCTGTGGTTGCTGCTGTAAATGCTTTTAATGGACAGGAATTTAAATATGTGTTAATTGGCGATTTTGTAGATCAAATATAATTTAACTTGCTGGGAATTATTACCTTTATGATTCTTTTTCATATTTAACGGATGCTTCCGTTTTCAGCCCTCCCCTCAGGTTAAAAACTCCTTTAACTTTCATTTTTAGAGGGTTACATACCTGGACCAGGTCCTTTAGAATTTGATTAACGGCATGTTCTTGCAGTATTCCCACATTTCTATAGGATAAAAGGTAAAACTTTAATGATTTCAATTCAATTAGAGTATTTTGAGGTATATATTCTATAATTATTTCTCCGAAATCAGGAAGACCAGACCAGGGACAAACGGAGGTAAACTCCTCTGTAGAAATTAAAACTTCTGCTTTTTTCCCTTTGTATTCGTAGTCAACTACTTCCAGTATACTTTTATCAATGGTATCTATACTCTCTATATCATATCTTCTTTCCATATTTGTGCCTCCCTTATATTTTTTTCTTTTAAGGCAGCTTTTTAATTACCTTTTCACCCAGCAGCCAGGCAATACCAAAACCAACCAGAGCGCTTACAAAAAAAGCAATACTAAAACTTCCAAAAAAGAAAAGGTTTATAATTAATAAACTTGTTCCAATAAGAAGGGTATGACGGATTAAAAAATGATGAAGTCCTTTTTCACTGAATAGATTAATCTTCTGTCCCAACATAAGAAAAGTTACCAGGCTTATGTTTGTTGCCGCAAATATATCCACAAATTCCATAGGGCTTTGCCCAAGAAATATTATTCTCCACAGCATGCTAAAGTAGAGAATAATTATTACCACCAGTAAGGACAGCCATCCCATTTTATAATAATAAGCCAGGGCACTTTTACTTTCCAGTTCTTTTGCTACCAAATGTTTTAAATCCAATCTCTAATGCCTCCCAGGTTTATATGGTTTAGGATTTACTATTCTAATGATTTCTATAACTATTAGTTATTTCCTTCCGGGTTAATGTTTAAATAGTGTTTTATGGGTAATAACCCTCCTGGTTCTGGCTATAAAAAGTGTAGAGAATGATAGTTAATGAAGGATTATAAGCATATATGTCGAATGTAGATTTAAAGGTGTAACTTAACATCCACCATGTGGATCTTTTGTAAAAGGTGGAGTTAATATAAGTTAAAAGGAGTGGTAGCCGTTGGAACTTTTAGAAGGAGAAAGGGAAGAAATCCTTAATAAAGTTAATGAAATAGTAAAGGGGTATGATGATAATCGTGAAAATCTTATACCTATCCTTCAAAAGGTTCAGATGGGTATTGGTTATTTACCATTACTGGCTCAGGAAAAAATTGCGGAGGCTCTCAATATTCCCCCGGTAGATGTCTATGGGCTTGCAACCTTTTACAACCAGTTCCGTTTAAATCCCCCGGGCAAGCATCAGGTACAGGTGTGTATGGGAACTGCCTGTCACATGATTGGGGGACAAATTATAATGGATTCCTTTGAGCGAAGGCTGGAAATTGAAGAAGGAGAGACAACTTCTGATCGAGAATTCAGTCTCGAAAGAGTTGCCTGTGTTGGTTGTTGTGCCATAGCTCCAGTAGTAGTTATAAATGATTTTGTGGAGGGGAAGGTATCTCCCCTCCGGGTTGATGGAATTATGCTCCAGCTTCAGGAAGGAAAAGAAGACTCAAATAGCCTGGAGGGTGAAGCTGAAGATAAATCCCCAGAGGAGAAGAATGAAAGGGGGAATCAAGAATAATGGGTTTTTCCCCAGGTTCGATAGAAAAGTTAGAAGAAATGAAAAACAAAGCCCTGGAGAAAATTAATTCCCTTCAGGAAAAAACAGTGGTGATGGTAGGGACAGCTACCTGTGGTAAAGCAGCCGGGGCTATAGAAGTAAGGGAAGCCTTAAAAGAAGAAATTGAATCTAAAGGTGTGGATGCCCAGGTTATAGAGGTTGGCTGTATGGGCCACTGCTACCCGGAACCTTTAATAGTTATATCTAAGCCAGGCTTTCCTGCCCTTTGTTACGGGGATTTGGATGAAGGTCTGGCGAAAAGATTGGTGAACGACTTTCTTATAGAAGATGATCCTTGTTTTGATTATGCTTTAGTAGCTTTAGAACCTAATGAATATTTTCCGGCTTTTACTGATTTTCCAAGAGGAGTTTATGAAAAAAAGATAATTTTAGAAAACTGTGGTTTTATAGATCCCGAAGATATAGATCATTACCTGGCCAAAGATGGATATGAAGGGCTGTCCAAATCTTTGGAGATGAATCCTGAAGAAGTTATTGCTATTATAAAAGATTCGAAACTTCGAGGAAGAGGAGGAGCGGGCTTTCCGGCTGGAACAAAATGGGAAATATGCCGCAGTATCAGTAATGGTAATAACACTGAAAAATATGTTATTTGTAATGCTGATGAGGGTGACCCTGGTGCTTTTATGGATAGGAGTATACTGGAATCTAATCCTCACCAGGTAATTGAAGGGTTAATAATTGCCGGGTATGCAGGAGGAGCTTCCCGGGGGTACATGTATGTTCGCTCTGAATACCCCCAGGCTGTGCGCAGGGTTCGCACGGCTATTGAACAAGCCAGGGAGAAAAAACTTTTAGGTGATAATATTTTAGGAAGCAATTTTAGTTTTGATATTGAAGTTTTCGAGGGGTCAGGGGCTTTTGTATGTGGTGAAGAAACAGCCCTGATTAATTCTATGGAAGGGAAAATGGGTGTTCCTAAACATCGCCCTCCTTTTCCCGCTTCCCAGGGTTTTCGCCTTAACCCCACCATTATTAATAATGTAAAAACCCTTTCTTATGTTCCCTATATAATTAGAAAGGGCGCAGATTGGTTTAAAGGTATAGGCACAGAAGAAAGCCCGGGAACTGCAGTATTTGCTTTAGTAGGGAAAATAGATTTTACGGGATTGGTAGAAGTACCCATGGGCACTTCCCTTCAGAATTTAATTTATGATGTAGGGGGAGGGGTTCCCCAGGAAAAGAACTTCAAAGCTGTCCAGATAGGAGGCCCCTCTGGGGGATGTCTGCCCGAAGATTTAATGGATAGCCCCATAGATTTTGATTCTTTACAAAAGGCAGGAGCTATTATGGGTTCTGGAGGGCTGGTAGTACTGAATGAAGATGACTGTATGGTAGAAATTGCCCGTTACTTTTTGGATTTTACCCAAAAGGAGTCCTGTGGTTTATGTACTTTTTGTCGCCTGGGAACAAAACATATGCTGGATATCCTGGAGAAGATAACCAGGGGTAAGGGGGACTTTGATTCCCTTAAGATTCTCCAGGAACTGGCTGAAGATGTAAAAAAGGGGTCTTTATGTGGATTAGGAAAGACAGCCCCTAACCCGGTGTTAACAACCCTTAGATACTTTGAGGAGGAGTACAAAGCCCATATTGAAGAAGGACGCTGTCCTGCTTTAATGTGCATAGACCTCATTGCCTTCTATATATTGCCCGAAAAATGCAGTAAACTTTGCAGCGCCTGTATGGGCCCCTGTCCTACCGATGCTATTTACACCAGGGATGATGGGCTAAAAGCTGTAGACCAGGAAAAATGTGTTAAATGCAACAGCTGCCTGGTAGCATGCCCCCCTGAATATAATGCTGTTATAAAACTCTCACCACCTGAACTGGTGAAAGAAAAGGAAAGGGAAAACTCATGAGTGAAAAAATTACTTTAACTATAGATGAACAGGAAATTGAGGCCAGGGAGGGAGAAATCCTTTTGTGGGTTGCCCTGGAGAATGATATTTATATCCCTAATTTATGTGCCATGAAGGAAAAGGAAAGGCCTTCGGCAAACTGTCGCCTTTGCTTTGTAGAAGTTGAGGGGTACTCAGCTCCCGTTACTTCCTGTACTTTGCCTGTTTCCCAGGACATGAGAGTAAAAACCAGGAGCCCGGAAGTGGATAGATTGGTAAAGACAGCTTTTGAACTTATTCTGTCGGATCACCGTTTAGGTTGTTCCAAGTGCCCAGCCAATAAAAAATGTGAACTGCAAAGAATAGCCAAAGAGAGAAAGTTAAAACTTAAGGTGGGCCGTTTTGATTATTTAGAAAAAGAGGTATATATTGACGAGAGTCCTGATCTCCTTATCTATGATCCCAGTCGTTGTGTCCTTTGTGGCCGCTGTGTATGGGTAGACCATAATGTTGTGAAAGCAGGTACTCTTAATTTTTCTTACAGGGGAATAAATAGGAAGGTAACTACCTTTGGGGATAGACCATTATCAGAATTTGAGTGTATTGAAAAGTGCGGTGAATGCGTAAAAGTTTGTCCTGTAGGGGCTTTAAGCTTTAAAGATAAAGAGGCTTAGTAGTAGAATGGCCAGTTTGTGATTTATTCAAGGGAGGTGAAATTGATATAAAGGTTTAGATTACTGTTCTTTAGTGGGCTTTTTAAGTGTAAATAGGTATATCTTTCTTTTTAATATTATGTATGTTAT
>SKLX01000061.1 GCA_007121375.1 Bacillota bacterium
ACAAATTGAGTTCAACCGCCGCCATGGAATCACTCCCGAAACAGTAAAAAAAGCAGTGAGGAAGGTCATTGAAGCTACAAAAGTAGCCGAAGATCCTGCTCCTTACCTCTCTCAAGAAGAAATTTCCAAGATGTCTAATAAAGAAATAAAAGAGGTTAAAGAAAAACTTGAAGGGGAAATGAAGGAAGCAGCCAAAAACTTAGATTTTGAGAAGGCAGCAGAAATAAGAGATATTATTTTTGAGCTTAAAAGGCCAGCCAGGAGGTAAAAGGAAATGCAAAGTCATATTATTATAAGGGGAGCCCGGGAACACAACCTTAAAGATATAAATTTAACCATTCCAAAGAATAACCTGGTAGTTGTAACGGGATTAAGCGGTTCTGGCAAGTCTTCCCTGGCTTTCGATACTATATATGCAGAGGGGCAGAGACGTTATGTGGAATCCCTTTCTGCCTATGCCCGCCAGTTTTTAGGGCAAATGGATAAACCCGATGTGGACTGTATAGAAGGACTTTCTCCTGCCATATCTATTGACCAGAAGGCAGGCAGTAAAAATCCCCGCTCTACGGTAGGCACCGTAACGGAAATATATGATTACCTGCGCCTTCTTTTTGCCCGGGCAGGAAGACCCCACTGTCCCCACTGTGGGGACCCTATTACCCAGCAGACGGTAGAGCAGATGGTAGACCGGGTTGCTTCCTACCCCACGGGGTCTAAAATACAAATACTGGCTCCCCTGGTCCGGGGCAGAAAAGGAGAATATCAGAAGGTATTCAGTGATATCCAAACCCAGGGTTATGTCCGGGTAAGGGTTGACGGAGAAATCCGGGAGGTCCAGGAAGAAATAACCCTGGATAAAAATAAAAAGCATACCATAGAAGTGGTGGTAGACCGGTTAATTGTAAAGGAAGGGATAGAAAAGAGACTGGCTGATTCCCTGGAAACGGCTCTAAAATTAGGGGAAGGCCTGGTAATCCTTTCTGTCATGGGGGATAGGGAGGATATTTACAGTCAAAACTTTGCCTGTCCTGACTGCGAGTTTAGCTTTGAAGAGTTAAGCCCCCGGATGTTTTCCTTTAACAGCCCTTATGGAGCCTGCAGTTTTTGCAGTGGCCTGGGGATAAAAATGGAGGTAGACCCGGACCTGGTTGTTAACAGCCGGGACCTTTCCATCAGGGAGGGAGCTATATCTCCCCTTAATCGGACCAAGCATGGGGGTTATTTTCAGCAGCTCCTGGAACAGGTCTGTCATCAATATCATATTGACCCGGATATGCCCCTGAAAGACCTGGAGGAAGAAGACCTTAACCTTCTCCTTTATGGTACAGGGGAGGAAAAGGTTAATTTTTCCCATCAAAGTTCTTCGGGTCGGGTGCACCGGTACCATACTTCTTTTCCCGGGGTTATTCCCTACCTGGAAAGGCGCTACCGGGAAAGCACTTCCGAGTACATCCGGGATGAAATTTCCCGGTTTATGAGCAGCAGGCCCTGCCCCTCCTGCCAGGGGAGCAGGCTTAAGAAGGAAATTCTGGGGGTAACGGTGGGAGACCTGAATATATCCCAGGTGACTTCCTTGAGTATCAGGGAGGCCCTGGAGTTTTTTCAAAACCTGGAACTGTCGGAAAAGGAAAAGGTCATTGCCCGTCTGGTTCTGAGGGAAATCAAGGAAAGGTTGGAGTTTTTAATTAATGTGGGCTTGAACTATTTAACCCTGGACCGTACTTCGGGAACTCTTTCGGGAGGGGAGGCCCAACGGATACGCCTGGCGACCCAGATTGGTTCTGGTCTGACGGGAGTCCTTTATATCCTTGATGAACCCAGCATAGGCCTTCACCAGAGGGATAACTTAAGGCTTTTAAATACCCTTAAAGACTTGCGAGATTTAGGGAATACTTTGATTGTAGTGGAACATGATGAAGAAACCATCCGTAACGGTGATTATATTATTGACATAGGCCCCGGGGCTGGAGAAAAGGGTGGGGAAGTTGTTGCTGCAGGAAGTGTGGAAGAAGTAAACGGGGTTTCCCGGTCTATTACGGGGCAGTACCTGTCAGGGGAAAGGATGATACCTGTTCCCCGGGAGAGAAGGAGTAGCGGAGATAAAGAACTAAATATTAGAGGGGCCCGGGAGCACAACCTGAAAAATATAGACGTCTCTATACCCCTGGGGGTTTTTGTCTGTGTAACGGGGGTTTCGGGCTCCGGTAAAAGTACCCTGATTAATGAAATCCTTTATAAAAAACTGGCCCAAAAGCTCCATCGTTCCAGGAGCAGGGCGGGGGGACATGATGAGGTCCTGGGAGTAGAGCACCTGGATAAAGTAATAGAGATTGACCAGTCCCCCATCGGCAGAACTCCCCGGTCAAATTCTGCAACTTATACGGGTGCCTTTACAGGTATAAGAGAAATATTTTCCCAGGTTCCCGAATCCCGGGCCCGGGGGTATAAGCCGGGGCGTTTCAGTTTCAATCTTCAGGGAGGGCGCTGTGAAGCCTGCCGGGGTGATGGTATAATCAAAATTGAAATGCACTTTCTGCCAGATGTGTATGTCCCCTGTGAGGTGTGTAAGGGTAAAAGATATAACCGGGAAACCCTGGAGATTTACTATAAAGGAAAAAACATTGCCCAGGTCCTGGATATGACCGTATGGGAAGCCCTGGATTTTTTCCAGGCCATTCCCCGCATTAAAAGGAAACTTCAAACCCTGGCAGATGTGGGACTGGGTTATATGAAACTGGGTCAACCTGCGACCACCCTTTCCGGGGGTGAAGCCCAGAGGGTGAAACTGGCGGCAGAGCTCAGCCGAAGAAGCAACGGGAAAACCCTTTATATACTGGATGAGCCTACTACGGGACTCCACATTCATGATATCCAAAATCTTTTAAACATCCTCAACCGGTTGACAGATGCAGGGGATACGGTGCTGGTTATTGAGCACAACCTGGAAGTAATTAAATCTGCCGATTATATTGTCGACCTGGGTCCTGAAGGGGGAGATCTGGGGGGAGGATTAGTTGCTCGGGGCACTCCCGAAGAAGTGGCCCTGGTGCCTGAAAGCTATACGGGGCAGTTTTTGAAGAAAGTTTTGCCCCAGGAGGAGAAGGGCAAGGCTGCGGCAATGGAGGGTTAAAAAATGAACCTGCCGGACAAGACAGGGGTTTATCTTTTTAAAAACAAAAGGGGAGAAGTTATATACGTGGGTAAAGCCCTTTCTTTGCGGAACAGGGTGCGTTCCTATTTTCAGAACAGCCGTCATTTGGAGCCCAAAATCCAGGCGATGGTGGGGCATATCCAGGAGGTGGATTATATTGTTACTGCTTCGGAGGTTGAGGCCCTTATCCTGGAAAACAGCCTGATAAAGCAGTATAAACCCCGTTATAATGCTAATCTCAAGGATGACAAGGATTACCCTTACCTGAAACTAACCCTGGAGGAGTATCCCCGGCTGGTTTTGACCCGGAAGCTGGAAAAGGATGGTTCCCGCTATTTCGGTCCCTATACCAATGTAACAGCCCTGCGGAGCACTTTAAAGACTTTAAAAAAAATATTCCCCTTGAGAAGCTGTAAAGGGGAGATTTCACCTGGCAGTAAAGAAAGGGCCTGCCTTAATTATCATATGCAGTACTGTTTTGCTCCCTGCCGGGGGAAGGTTTCCCCTGAATTATATCAGAAACTGGTTAAAGATTTGACTTTATTCCTGGAGGGGAGACAGGAAAAGCTCCTTAAAAAAATGGAGAATGACATGAAACAGGCTTCAAAGGATTTACAGTTTGAAAGGGCAGCTGTTTTACGGGACAAATATTTAGCCCTCCAGGGAGTTGTTTCCCGTCAAAAGGTAGTATCCCCCCGGTTAAAGGATCAGGATGTTATAGGTTATGCCCGGGGAGAAGGGGAAAGCTGCCTCCAGGTTTTTTTAATAAGGGAGGGTAAAATAGTAGGTAAGGAAAAGTTTATGTTGGCTAAAACCCGGGACATGAAAGAAGGGGAAATTTTGACGGCATTTATAAAGCAGTACTACAGTTCTTCCTCCTTTCTTCCGGTAGAAATATTAATTCCTGTAGAAATTGAAGATAGGGAAGTCCTGGAAAGCTGGCTTTTCCAGCGAAAGGGGAAAAAAGTTTCCTTTCACCGGCCCCAGCGGGGCCTCAAGAAGGAAATTCTGGATATGGCCATGGATAATGCCGGTTTTTTCTTAAAAGCCGAAAAAGAGGGGATGGAAAAAAGGGAAGAGATTCTACAAAAGCTGGGAAAAGATTTGGGGCTGGAGGCACCACCTTATAGGATTGAAGGGTTTGATGTCTCCAACCTTTATCAGAAGGAAATCGTGGCTTCCATGGTGGTTTTTGAAAAAGGAATCCCTGTAAAAGAAAATTATCGGCGTTTTAAAATAGAAGGCTTTGAAAAACCTGATGATTGCAAGGCCCTTAAGGAAACCTTTTCCCGGCGCCTGAAGGGAGCCCTGCGGGAAAAAAGG
>SKLX01000052.1 GCA_007121375.1 Bacillota bacterium
AAGGAAAGCCGCCGTCTTTCCTAATATCATATCTTTTTCTTCCTGGGAAAGCTCAGCTTTATCCATTTCTTTATAATACCTTTTAGGAGATAAAAGGGGAAAATCACTACCTAACATAACTTTTGGCAGAACCCCTGCTGCCCTGGCAGCATCATAAACCTGAGGGTAGTATAAAAAGGGTGATGCGGCGTTATCGTAAAAAACATTTGTCAGGGCCTTTCTTACCTCGGGCATTAATTCGTAGAAAAATAATCCTCCCCCCCAATGGGCAAATATTATTGTCAGATCAGGGTTGTCTTTGGCAAAATTAAAAGCTCTTGCGGGCCCTGTTTCTCCTTTTCCTGTATAATAATGTCCAACCTGTTCATTTGCATGCATTAAAAGGGGCAAATCTCTTTCTTTACATACATTAACCAGGGATCTCATGTGTTCCTGGTTGGAAATATCAAACTGCTGAGCATCAGGAATTAATTCCCCCACACCCCTTAAGCCCTTTTCATAACAGCGGTTAATTTCTAATTCAAAGCCCGGGTCTAAAGGGGGGTATACGGCAAAGCCAATTAATTTGTCCCTATAATTATTTATAGATTCAATGACATAGTCATTGGCTTCCTTGCATAAACCGGGGTCTTTAAAGGGGAAACCAAAGACCACCGTCTTTTCAACACCTGTTTTCTCCATGTCTCCTATTACATCTTCTGCGGTAGCATATTTAACATTGGGCCCACTATGGATAAGTTTAAAGTGGGGTTCATTTTCCTTGTGCTTTTCAACATCTTTAATAAAATCTGGCGATAAAATGTGTACATGAACATCAATTTTCATAAGCCTCTTCCTTCCTTTACTCCTTATAATTTATCTTGATAAAACCCGTTCCATTTCTCTATATTTTTCCAGCATTTCTTCCGGGGAAACATTATATTTAAGGGAAATTTCTTTATAATTTAGGTTAATTCCCCTTTTTTTAAATGTCATGTATTCCAGGGCAGAAGCCCACAGGTTTATATCTCTTACAGGAGGAATTTCCGGGTAAGCAGTTTTAATATATTGATTCCACACTTCCTTTAATTCAACTTCCATGGTTTTGCTGTGATATTTGTTAAATTTAAAGTTTTCAAGGGCCTTTTCCATAACCTGGTACCATTGGGGTTCCCACTGGGGGAGCCTTTCAAAGTATTCTTTTAGAGTAACCTGGACAATCTTATTATCCATCATTACTTCATAAGGTTCCTCTGCTCCTATATCCCTTAAAGCCAGCATGGCCAGTTCCTTATGAATTTCTTTAGCCCATGGGCTTTTTAGAAAGTGCCTTAGAACCCTTTCTGCAATTGGACTGTTTTCCGCCAGGCCATACAAAAAAATAATATTGCTGGTAAGTTCATCATCCAGCTGGTAAAGATTTTCTAACATTTTTACCCTGAAAAAAGGACATTCCAGGTTTTTCTTTACCTTTTCCTTTACTCTTTGCATGACTCCTTCATATTTCTCTGTCAATTTTACATAACTTAAGTTTTCATAAATATCCTCTTCCCCGGAAAGGAGCTTCAGCATCCTCCGGGCTTCTTCCATTATTTCTCCCCGGGGAGCAGTTTCTAGATACTTTTCTAATTCCTTTTCTGCTAATTTCATTTCTCCCGTCAGGCTATAGTAAATTGCCGCCAGAAAAGAAGACTCGGGTAGGTAATAAGTGGTGCCCAAGATTTCTTCAAAGGTTTCATTGATATTTTTTAAATAATGAATTCGACTTAATATATAGGCAATATTGTAATGGGTTGTACTATTATGGGGGTCAGCTTCAATTGTTTTTCTAAAGTACTTTAAAGCTTTCTTTATCTGGCTTTTATTTAAACAGTGAACTCCCTTTTGCAGGTAGTATCCAGGTTCCTTTGAGAATTCTGTTACCTGGCCATTATTATCCTTTTTATTATTAACCATCTACACATACCTCCAGGTATCAATATAATTATGTAGCAAAAGGATTATAACTTAGAACCAGGCAAAAATTTAAATATGGAGCATTTATTACATTTTATAGTTTTAAGCCTCTATTATCAAGAGTTCTTCTTTATTAAATATTGTTATATCTTAATAAATTACATAATTATTTAAAATATTCTAAATTTCATTGAAGAATTATCACTAGCCTTATATAATAGATTTAAGGATTAAATAATTGTAATAGGGAGGTATTATTATGTTAAAAAAGATATTGGCTCCAGTTGACGGTTCATTAAAATCCATGAGGGCATTAAGATATGCGGCAGATATGGCAGAAAGCCTTTCTGCCGACCTGGAGGTTTTAAATGTACAGAGGTTAAAAGATGTAACCATAGTAGAACCTATCAGTTGGGAGGCTCCTGTACTTAAAGAAAGGGCTGAAAAAGTATTCAGCATGGCCAGGGAAGCCCTGGAAGGGAAAAATATAAATATTACTTACAAAATGCTTCAAGGGGATCCGGCCGATGAAATATGTAGATATGCCGATTATGAAAAGTTTGATTTAATAATTATTGGTGCCCACGGTTTATCAGGTATTAAAAGGTTTATGCTGGGTAGCGTAGCTACCAAGGTTTCATATCATTCTATGGTGCCTGTACTTATAGTTAAATAATACAAAATAATACAATATTAAAATAAGGGTTGGCTATAAATTAATTTAACGGTATAATAAAAGTTAAGATATTTTTAATATTATTATTTTTTTATTATTTTTACGAGGAGGTTTTAAAGTGAATAAAATATTGGCTCCTAGTGACGGTTCTCTAGAATCAATCAAAGCAGTTAAAAAAGCTGTAGAACTTGCTGAAAACTATTCTGCTGAACTGGTTGTATTAAATGTTCAGGATATCCATTCAGAATCTGTCAGCACAGATTCAGCTTTTCGCAGGAAAAAGGCCGAAGAAGTATTTGATCTTGTAAAAAAAGAATTACCTTCCAGTGAATTAAAAATTTCATATAAGATGTTGGAGGGATACCCCCCCGATGATATATGTAAATATGCCGAAAAAGAAAAATTCGATCTCATAGTCATGGGAGCTCGCGGCCTAAGTGGTTTTAAAAAATTGTTAATGGGAAGCGTTGCCGATAAAGTTGTTCATCATTCTAAAGTGCCTGTTATGATAATCCGATAGTTTGTTTTTATATTTGGAATAATTATATACTATGGTTATTAGAACCTGGCTGCCGTTTAGCCAGGTTCACTTTCTGTTTGAAGGTCCTCCGGTAAAAGCTCTTGCTCCTTCATCAGTTTAATGGATATCAAGGCAACCCCAAGGGAAAGGAAAGCAGGCACCATAAAAGATAGATAAAAACTTTTTTTAAGGACAAGGGCCAAAAGGGGGGGAGCAGCAGCCGCACCCAGGCACCTGAAACTACCAAAAATAGTGGTAAAAAGAGCTCGATGATTTTTATCAGTTACAGCACTGCTTACCGTGTCTAGAGCAGGCAAGATCATTCCGGCTCCACCTCCCAGGATAAGAACCAGGGGCCACAGAAGAGGACCTTGAGCAACAAATGGGATAAATAGAAAGGAAAGGGATAGTAAAACCGTTCCAACGATCATGTTAATCCTGGGACTTAATCTTTCATTAAGCCAACCTGAAAAAAGGGTGACTATTATTAAAGAAGCCAGGGGCAGGGATAATATCAGTCCTCTTATCATTTTCCCCCCATCAATGCGGCCTTCCAGGAAGTCACTCATCCAAAATAAAGTTCCAATCAAAATAAAAAGACTTATAAAAGCAATAAAGAGGGCAAGCATACGGGAACTGTTGTTAAACAGTTTAAAAGTATCTATGTTTTCTTTTATATTTAATGGTTTTTTATTATCAGGTTCTTTAATTAAAATCCATATTATGATTGCTACTGGAAAGGTTACCAGGGGGTAAATGAAAAAAGGAGCATACCAAATAATAAGTCCAGCGGCAGCTCCAATTAAAGGGCTAAAAAGTTTACCTAAACCGTTGGAGGTTTCCAAAAGACCCATGGCTTTATTTCTTTCTTTGCTTTGAAAAATATCTCCCGCCAGGGCAGTAGTCAAGTACATGGGCATGGCAGAACCTATACCCTGAAGAACCCTTCCCCCCAGGAGAACAGGATAGGGTTCTTCCAAAAACACTATAGCCATACCACAAACTAATCCTCCCAGGCCATAGGTAAACAGGGAAGGAACAATTATCTTTTTTCTACCCCAACTGTCTGCCAGGACACCTCCTATAGGATTTAAAAGGGCCGCAGGAAAGGATACAAAGAGAACCAGCAAAGATATTTCGGTAAGATTTAAGTTTAATGCTTTTTTCATGGCAGGAAAAATAGGAAAAAGGATGGTATTGGCCAGTACCGTTATAAAATTAGAGGCTCCCAGGGCAGTTATACTTAACTTGGTTTTTATCTTCATCTTTTACCTCTACAGTTTGCTAAGATATATATTATATATTTTCTGTATCTTTAATTATTGTATACCTTATAGTTGAA
>SKLX01000206.1 GCA_007121375.1 Bacillota bacterium
GCCAGAAAAATCTGAAAAATTTATATTCAACACCCCCGAATTTAAAAATCTGGCAGAACTGGCAAAACAAAATAACCGAATAGACCCGGAAGTTTTTGTAAATAGTGATGCCAAGCTTGGATTGAGAAATCCTGATGGAACGGGAGTATTGGTAGGATTTTCTGAGGTGGGTGAAGTTAAACCTTACACGGTAGAAGACGGTAAAACAGTACCCGCCCATGGACGCCTGTTTTACCGGGGGATTGAAATTACTGACCTGGTAAGAGGATTCCAGAGGGAAAAAAGGCACGGATTTGAAGAGGTATGTTATCTTCTCCTTTTCAACCAACTTCCCACCAGGGAACAACTGGATAATTTCAAGGGACTCCTGAACCAAAACAGAGCTCTGCCCCCCGGTTTCACAGAAGATATGATTCTCAAGGCTCCCAGCAATAACATAATGAATAAATTAGCCAGAAACGTTCTCACCTGTTATTCATTTGATGACAACCCTGAAGATCTGGATATAGCAAATGTGCTAAGACAATCAATTGAATTAATTGCTCAGTTTCCAACCATGGCTTCCTATGCCTATCATGCTAAAGTTCACTTTTATAATTATCAGAGTCTTTTCATTCATCATCCCCAGGAGGGTTTAAGCACCTCAGAAAACTTCCTTTACTTAATGCGTCCAGATAATTATTATACTGAGCTGGAGGCAGAACTCCTGGACCTGGCCTTAATTCTTCATGCTGAACACGGAGGAGGAAACAACTCCACCTTTACTACCCGGGTTGTAACCTCCAGCGGCACTGATACCTATTCTGCTATTGCCGCAG
Organism: Bacillota bacterium; assembly: GCA_007121375.1. GTDB lineage: Bacteria > Bacillota > Dethiobacteria > SKNC01 > SKNC01 > SKLX01. The sequence continues at coordinate 819 of SKLX01000206.1, forward strand.
CAGTAGGTTCACTAAAAGGACCCAAACATGGTGGCGCCAATATTAAAGTAGTGGGAATGATTGAAGATATTAAAAACAATCTTAAAGACTGGGATAATGAAGGAAAACTCAAGGATTATTTGTGTAAAATACTCAGGAAAGAAGCCTATGATAGGAAAGGTTTGATTTACGGGATTGGACATGCTGTTTATACCCTTTCCGACCCCCGGGCCGTTCTTCTTAAACAAAAAGCGGAAGAACTGGCCAGGGAAAAAAATATGGAGGAAGAACTGGGTTTATATAATTTGATTGAAAAATTAACTCCTGAAATTTTTGCCGAAGAAGGTAGAGATGTCCGCACCATGGTGCCTAACGTAGACTTTTATTCAGGATTTGTTTACAAAATGCTAAATATACCCATCGAGCTTTACACCCCTATATTTGCCACAGCCAGGGTAGCAGGATGGTGCGCTCACAGGCTTGAAGAACTTGTTAACGAAGGAAAGATAATTCGTCCCGCTTATAAAAATATTATTGAAAAAAGAGGTTTTATACCTCTGGATGAAAGATAGTTACCTTAACCTGATATTCCTCTAAAGAAGCCTGAAAACCAGGCTTCTTTTTATTTTGTGAAGTTTTCTTCCTGAAAAGTTATGTGATATACTCACTATAAGAACTTATGTTTGATTTTTCCCCAGCAAACAGGATAAAGGAAGGGATAACACTATGGTTAAAAAAATCTTTAACCAGTTTACCGGCAGCAGAATAATTCTTCCCTGGCACCGGGAGAAACTAAAGGAACACCACAGAAATATGACAAAAAAAGAATCCACCCCTTCCTCCAGAGATGAACAAGCAGAAGAACTATTTCAGCTGACCATAGAAAAATCCTTGAATCAGGGTTTAGAGATTGAACTAACCCACCTGGCGGGAAATATCCCTTTAAAAACAAGGGGGATAGTCAAAAAAATAGACACCCTGGCAGAGGAAATACGCCTGCTTACAGGAAAGGAATTGGTAAAAATCTCCCGGGAAAATATCCTGGAGGTAAAGGAGTAACTTTTATATTACCTCTTAATAATAATGCTTGGCAGCAATAGGCATCTTTCGCCCTACTCCATAAGCCTTTGTTGTTACCCTTAGTCCGGGGGGCGACTGCTTTCTTTTGTATTCATTTTTATCAACAGCCCTGATAATCCACTTTACCATTTCAGGATCTAACCCTAAACTAATTATTTCTTCGGCAGAATAACCTTCTTCAACATAGTAATTAAGAACCTGGTCAAGAACTTCATAAGGAGGGAGGGTATCTTCATCCAGTTGGCCAGGTTTTAGCTCTGCCGAAGGAGCTTTAACAATGATTTCTTCAGGTATTACTTCCTTCTTTCTATTAATATAACGGGCCAGGGAAAATACTTCCTTTTTAGGCACATCAGAAAGGACACTCAAACCTCCTGCCATGTCCCCATAAAGGGTGCAGTAACCAACGGATATCTCGCTTTTATTCCCCGTGACAAGAACCAGATGTCCCAGCTTGTTAGAAAAAGCCATCAAAATGTTGCCCCTGATCCTGGCCTGAATGTTTTCTTCAGTAACATCTTCCCCTTGACCCATAAAATGGTCTTTAAGATTATTCAGGTAAGAATAATAAATTTGCGATATATCTATAACCTTGAAATCAATGCCCAGGTTGCGGGCAAGCTTTTTTGAATCCTCTACACTACCCCGGGAAGAATAAGGGGAAGGCATGGATATCCCTGATACATTCTCCTTTCCAAGAGCATCAACAGCTATACAGCAGGTTACCGCAGAATCTATTCCACCGGAAAGCCCCAGGATAGCCCGGGAAAAGCCTGATTTTTTCAAATAATCCCGGGTTCCTAAAACAAGGGCCTGGTATATGGACTCCCTTTTATCCTGGGGAATATAAAGGCCAGGTATCCCCCGGCCCTTCATATCAATTAACTCTGTTTTTTCTTTAAAAGAAGGAAAAATGAAAACAGGTTCGCCTTTTTTATCGAAACCCATGCTGCGACCGTCAAAAATTAATTCATCATTTCCTCCTATCTGGTTAACAAATACCAGGGGGATTTTATTCTTTTGGGCATGATCTTTGAGAAGCTTATACCTGGCCCTTTCTTTATCCACATGAAATGGAGAGGCGGAAATGTTAACCAGTAGGGTAGCACCCTTTTCCACCAGCTCTTCCACAGGATCAAAATCATACATTAGTTTTTCTGGCCAAAGATCAGGGTTATTCCAAACATCTTCGCAAATAGTAATTCCCAATTTTTCCCCCTTAAAAGAAATCACATTAATCTCTGGCGCAGGTATAAAATAACGTGCTTCATCAAAAACATCATAAGTAGGGAGTAAAGACTTATGCTGTTGAAAAAGTAATTTCCCTTTGCTTATAAGTAAAGCAGAATTATATAAATTTTTGCCGATACCAGACCGGGCATAAGTAGGCGCACCAGTAAGAATGCCCGTTTCAGGAAATTCCTTTGATATTTCCTTGAGTTTTTCCACGGCTTTTTTAGTTTTATTCATAAACCAGGATTTTTCTAAGAGATCCCAGGGGGGATATCCCGTGAGAAACAGTTCGGGAGTTATAATTAAATCAGCATTTAATCCTATTTCCTTTATCACTTTAATAATTTTTTCTAAATTCCCCTCCACGTCACCCACAAAAGAATTCAATTGAGCCACGGCAATTTTCAATTAGGCCCACTTCCTCCCTTTTACAATTCCATTCTTGACATACTTTTCGCCACCTTTTAAAGTTTTCCTGCAACAGGAAAATATCATAGAAATTAATTGTATCAAAAAAAACCACCTGCCGGTGGTTATAATAACTCTAAAATTCTTTGTATATTTTAGTATGGGGATAATAGAGGGACCAGGCAAACCAGAAAGAATTCATATGCTCCAGGGGTTTTAACTCTTCTTTTTCATAAAACCCCTCCAGGCACCTGCCAGCCATACTCCATAGACTTCCAGTATTCCTATCTTTAAAACCTTCTTCCTGGGGTTCAAAAATCAGCTCCTCTCCCCTTACCCGAGGAGAAAATGCAGCTGCTGATCCCGCATCCCTGGAAAACCTTATAGAAGCAGTATCTACAACGGAATTTGTCCCCCGGGAGTAAAAAACCACCACAGGTCCTTCTAGGCTAGTTTCCTGGATTAATCCTCTTTTCCCTTGCTGGCGTAAAACAGAATAAGGATAAACAACCGCCTCTCCATTATTCCTTATACCTACAAGCCTTTCCTTAGGGAGGAGCCGATCATCAATCTCCCCTTCAAAAAACAGGGGAGGTTGATCTGCCCTGCCATACCCAATATAGGGACTCCGGCCATAGTTTCTGCTAAATCCTGTATTCCTGGAAAGAACCTTCCCCTCAGGAAAGCTTTCTTTAAAGTCCCGGAAAGATAACAGGTATAAAGGAAAACCTTTCAACTTATTCCCTGTATATCTCCCCTTAATACACTCACCGGTATAATGCAGCCAATGGGAGCCTGTTTGCCGGTCATACATTACAGTTGCTCCGTAATATAATTTTCCACTGGTGCCAAATTCTAACCCTCTCTCCTTAACCTGCCTCCTGAAGGCAGCTGTACTGTTAGAAATAGCAGAAAAAGTAATGACAACAGGTTCATCCTCAAAATAATCATTGACTATCTCATGCCAGATCATCAATTGTAAAGGGTAGGCCCGGGCTTCATCTTTAAGTTTCAAAACAATAACAGGTTCCCTATCGCTAAGCCACTCCCTTGCCTCTTGAATGTTAACAAAAACAGGCCTATCAATAGAAGGAATGCCATCAGGAGGAGGACCCGCCTCTACCAGTTTATCCTCTTCAAAAAGAATGTCAGCCCTTTTAAGAATATTTAATTCCAGCCTGGTTAAGGCTGCGGCAATAAAAGCAAGACCAGCAATCAATTGTGCAACTTCCAAATCCTATATCCCCCAGGTTATTTTAGTTAATTATATTATTGGCACTTCTTAATATTAAAATACCCGGAGCTTTCCTTTTAAAGAGTATCCCCCACCTCGTTTATAGCCAGTTCAATATTTTTTTCATGAACAGGCATCAATTCCGCACCGATATAATCCCCCCGGTAACGCACTTCCCTTAAAACACTCTTTATCTCCATGGTAGCCAGTCCCATGTAAAAAAAATCTTCTATTTGACCCATTAGATCATTAAGATACTGCTGGTCATCTTTAATCCTCTTTAAGATTTCCTTCTTCCCCTGGGCATCACTCCCGTGACCCGGCACCACACATCTAATGTCATAACGATCAATCAGGCATTCAGCCATTTTAAGAGTTTCCAGGTACTTTTCCCCACTGAAGAATATCAAGGGAAACTCAATATTGGAAAGGGTGTCTCCTGAAAACATGACCCCTTTATTTTTTAATATCACAAAAAGGGAATCGCGGGTATGACCGGGAGCGGCAATTAAAGATATTGTTTCTTCTTTTAATTCCAGGTCTAACTTCTCATCAAAGGTTATGTCGGGAGAAGGGAAAATAAACTCAGGACGTTCTAACTGGTGGACTTCATCCGCCTCCTTAATGTGGGCAACCTGTTTGTCCTTGGAACAAAGCTCAAAGTTTGATTGGGCAACTTTTTTGGCTTGAGGGAAATAAGGCTCTCCCGTTATATGATCAAAGTCTGAATGGGTATATATAAGGTATCCTTTTTCATTTTCTCCTTTTTCCCCTACAAAATCCCTAATTCTTTCCATTTCTGCCGGTGAAAAGCCCGGGTCTATTACTGCCCATCCTTCTTTATCCCTGACACAACCAGAATTCAACTGCCAGTAGGAACTTTGAAATAAAAATACGTTATCCTTTAGAGTTTTCACTTCAAACATTGTTCATCCCCTCCTTCTATTTCTTTAAAGGATTCAGAAAATATCTACCCTACTACTGCATTCTGGAAACAATGGCTTCCGCCATTTGAGAAGTTTGGGCATCTCCACCCAAATCATAAGTAACATGCTTTCCTTCAGCTATTACACTTTCCAGGGCTTCTATAATCCTCTTTGCTGCCTTCATCTCCCCCAGATGCTCCAGCATCAAGGAGGCCGATAGAATCATCGCAGAAGGATTTACTTTATCCATACCAGCGTATTTAGGGGCACTGCCATGAACAGGCTCAAAGATGGAAGCCTCTTCTCCTATATTTGCTCCCGGGGCCATGCCCAGGCCTCCCACCAACCCAGCGCAGAGATCGGATACAATATCACCGTAAAGGTTTGGCATTACCATAATATCGTAGTCCTGGGGTTTTTGGACCAACTGCATACACATGTTATCAATAAGGCGGTCCTCAAACTCAACCTGGGGGTAGTCCCTGGCCACTTCCCGGGCACATTCCAGGAAAAGTCCATCGGTACATTTCATAATGTTAGCTTTGTGAACAGCCGTCACTTTCTTTCGGTTTGTTTTTACAGCATAGTCAAAAGCAAACCTTACCACCCGCTCTGATCCCTTCCTGGTAATTATCTTTATACTTTCCGCTGCATCCTCTCCTACCATATGTTCAATTCCTGCATATAAATCCTCTGTATTTTCCCTGACCACTACCAGGTCCACCTTATCATAGCGGGACTGGACTCCTTTGATACTTCTGGCAGGTCGTAAGTTGGCAAATAGATCCAGTTCTTTACGCAGGGCCACATTAATGCTCCTGAATCCAGTACCTATAGGGGTAGTTAAGGGTCCTTTCAAGGCTATTTTGTTTTTCCTTATGGAATCAATAACCTCCTGGGGTAGGGGAGTTCCATATTCTTCAATGGCATTTTCCCCCGCAATCATTTTCTCCCATTCCAGTTTAACCCCTGTAGCTTCCAGCACCTTTAATGTTGCCGCAGTTATGTCAGGACCTATTCCATCCCCGGGGATTAATGTTATTAGCATTATTAAACCTCCCAACTTTTAATCTATCTATTTTTTTTCTACATCTTTTTAATTATATCAAAAATTTAATAAAGGTGACAGGCTACCAGGTGATTATTCCCCATATCTTTTAAGAAAGGCCTTTCTTTTTGGCAAATATCCTGAGAAAATGAACAGCGGGGATGAAAATGGCATCCTGAAGGGGGATTCCGGGGATCCGGCACCTCCCCTTCCAGTATAAATTTCTCTTTATTTCTTAAAGCTTTCCTATGGGGTACAGCAGAAATTAAAGCCCTGGTATAAATGTGCATGGGTTTTTCAAATAACTTCCTGGTGGAAGCTAATTCCACTATCCTTCCCAGGTACATTATAATCACCCTGTGGCTGAATTCTTCTACAGTAGTAAGGTCATGGGATATAAAAATATAATTAAACCTGTAGTTTTCTTTTAAATCCTGCATAAGTTTAATAATCTGTCCTTTAACTGAAACATCTAAAGCCGATACAGGTTCATCAGCAACCACCAACCTGGGATGCAAAATAAGGGCCCGAGCTATATTTATCCGCTGCCTTTGACCCCCACTGAACTCTTGAGGATACCTGTTCATGTCCCCGGCGTTTAAGCCCACTTCTCCCAAAACCCTTTTCACCAGTTCCATCTTCTTTCCACCTTTGAAAAGCCCATGTATTTCCAGGCCTTCCCCTACTATTTCTCCAACTTTCATCCTGGGGGGAAGGGAAGCATAGGGGTCCTGAAAAATTATCTGCAGTTTTCTTCGAATCTTTCTCATTTCTCCAGGATTTAAGCTGATAAGATCCTTTCCTTGAAAAAAAATAAATCCCCTGGTAGGTTCAATAAGCCGGGTAATCAATTTAGCCAGAGTAGTCTTACCGCATCCACTTTCACCTACAATACTTAAGGTTTCCCCTTCATACATATCAAAATTTACGTCATCAAGGGCCAGCACTTCATCCTCAGGAGGAGAAAAAAGGCTTCCTTCCTTCTTGTAATATTTAGTTAAGTTTTTTACTGACAGTAGAGGATAAGTCATAAGGGTTTTTCATCCTTCTCCAGGGCCCCTTCCTGGTATTTCCAGCACCTAACCTGGCGGTGGAAGGAAAAACTATTACCTATCCATCCTTTACCTCCGATTTCCTTTAATGAAGGTTCTGCCCCTTTACATTCTCTGCTTACCCTGGAACAGCGGTGCTGAAACCTGCAGCCGGCAGGTATATTAGACTGGTAGGAAAAAGGAGCATCTTCCCCAGGTAACCTCCAGGCAACCCTTTCAAAGGAAGGTGATACCTCTACCAGAGATCGGGTATATGGATGGAGGGGGTCTTTAAATATTTCCCTTATGCCCCCTGTTTCTACAATCCTGCCCCCGTACATTATCATCACCCTATCGCAAAGCTCCCTCACCACTTCCAGGTCATGACTTACCAGCAAAATTGCCATGGGTGTCTTCTCCCTTATTCTCCTTAAAAGTTCAATTATTTGATACTGGAGGGTGACATCCAAAGCTGTAGTAGGTTCATCAGCTATCAATAAACGAGGGGAGCAGGCCAGGGCCATGGAAATCATTACCCGCTGGCGTATTCCTCCACTTAACTGGTGGGGATATTCCTTCATGCGCCTCTCACTATCCTTTATTCCCATCTCACTTAATAAGTAAAGGGCTCTTTCCCTGGCCTGGCCCCAGGAAATTTTCCAGTGTTCTACCATGGGCTCCATTATCTGCACTCCAATAGTTAGAACCGGATTTAAAAAGGTCATGGGTTCTTGAAAAATTACTCCTATTTGCCTGCCCCTGAATTTTTTTAGCTTCCTTTCAGGTAGGGTTAGTATATTAACTCCATCAAAAAAAACTTCCCCACCAACTTTTCCCCGGGAAGATGTAAGATTCAAAAGGGACAAAGAGGCAGCAGTTTTGCCTGAACCACTTTCTCCCACCAGTCCTACCACCTCCCGAGGCCATATTTTAAAACTTATACCCTCCACAGCTTTAAAAAAGCCTTCTTCTCTCTTAAAATTAACGGCTAAGTCTTTTACTTCCAGTAAGGGCTTTTCCATCATGATCCTTCTTCCTTCCAAAATCTAAGAATCTAATAAATCTTTAAGGGATTCCCCCAATAAATTAAAGGCCATTACGGTAACAAATATAAAAGCGCCGGGAAAAGCAGCATACCACCAGGCCTGACGAAAATAACCATGGGCCTCCCGTAATATGTTACCCCAGGTGGGAACAGGAGCCGGTATCCCCAGGCCTAAAAAGCTTAATCCTGCCTCTGCCAGAATGGCTGCCGGTACACTTAAGGTGGCTGCCACCACAATAGGGTCCAAAGCATTAGGAAGGATATGCCGGGTAATTATTCTTAAATCTGAGGCCCCCAGGGCCCGGATAGCTTGCACAAAATCCCTTTCCCGTAGAGACATAAATTCCGCCCTTACCAGACGAGCCACCACCGGCCACCCTGTAAAACCAATGATCAGTATAATATGTATAAAACCAGAGTCAAATAAAGAAATCAACGTTATGATCAAAAAAAGGACTGGAAAAACAATTATGATATCCGTTAAGCGCATAATAAGGTTGTCCACTATTCCACCGTAATAACCGGCCAGGGCCCCCAGGAGGGTTCCTGTAAAAATCATGATAGCTGCCGAAATAAATCCAATGGACAGGGAAATACGAGAACCAAAAACCACTCGACTGTATATATCCCTCCCTAACCTGTCCGTTCCGAACCAGTTATCAGGTCCAGGAGGAGTTAACCAGTTTTCCGTTTCTGTCTTTAGAGGGTCATGACTTACCAGGTGAGGAGCAAAAAGAGCCATGAGAAAAAGTCCCGTAATAATTACCAGGCTAAAAATAAATATTTTATTTTTTTGAACCCTTTTCCCCAGTATCATTTTATTTTACTTCACCCTATCTGTATTTTATGCGAGGATCGAAGGAGGCATATAAAAGATCTGCCACCAGGTTAAAGAGGGTAACCAGGAAGGCTACCATAATATTAATGGCCATTACGGAAGGATAATCCCTGGACAGGGTAGCAGAAACTATCCACCTTCCCATTCCCGGCCAGCTGAAAACATATTCAGTAAGCATGGCCCCCGTAAAAAGGTAGGGTAGGTGTAAAGATATAACCGTTATCAAAGGCAGCGCAGCATTTCTCAATACATGCCGAAGGAGTATGGTCATATCCCCCAGGCCCTTGGCCCGGGCGGTAATTATGTAATCCTGCTGGATAACCTCCCAAACACCTGCCCTCACATACCTGATAAAATAGGCAGCACTGGCAACAGAAAGGACAACCGTAGGCAGAAGGAGGTGTTTCAGGTAATCAAGGAGGGAAAACTCCATCCCCACCGTTCTCATACCTGCTGCTGGCAGCCATTTAAAATGATAAGAAAAAAATAAAATCAGGAGCATCCCCAACCAAAAATTTGGTATAGACACTCCTCCTAAAGTAAAGCTGGAAATAACCTGATCCCAAAAGCTTCCCTTCCTGAGAGCTGAAAAAACCCCCAGGGGGATAGATATAAGAAGGGAAACCAGGAGAGATGTTCCAGTAAGAAGGAGGGTAGCAGGCACCCTTTCCATCATCAACTCCCAGACAGGTTTATTATGAACCAGGGAAATACCAAAATCACCCTGCAACATATTCTTCAGCCAGGAAAAGTACTGGACATGAAGGGGCTGATCCAGCTGCCTGAGCTCCTTCCAACGAGCTACAGCCTCAGGATTAAATCTCAGTTCAGGATCCAGGTGATAGGGATCCCCGGGAGCCAAATTCATCATAACAAAAGTAAGAAGGGACACCCCTAATAAAACAATTATGGCATGAAAAATTCTCCGGGAAAAGAAAGGATACATGTAATGGACAAATCTCTCCTTCCTCTATTCTATTTCCCACTGATATATTTTGTAAAAAGCGTTTTCAGGATGGGGAGTAAAATTATCCAGCCTGCTGGAAGCAGCATGAACTGCTTCCCTGGTATAAAGCCATATCATGGGTGCATCAGCAACAATGACTTCCTGGGCCTGACGATATATTTCAGCCCTTTCTTCCTCCTCCATGGTTACCAGGGCTTCCTCAATAAGCTCGTCCACCCGGGGATTGGCATAACCCAGTTCGTTTAGTGGACTCTGGCTGTGCCAGTTGAAGGTCAGGTCCGGGTCAACACCCGTTCCCTGGCCGGATATAATTAAATCATAATTACCCTGTTGACTGGCCTCCAGAAAAGCCTGCCACTCCAATACCTGTATGTTTACCTCCACTCCTACTTGAGAAGCTGCTTCCTTGAACATTAAAGCCGCATTTTCCCTCACCTGGTTACCGGCATTTACTATCAATTTAAGTTCAAAACCATCTTCATAGCCGGTTTCTTCCAATATTTCTTCAGCCCTTCCCAGGTCCGGGGAAAAAGATTCAAATTCAGGATCATAAGGAAACTGGAGGGGCACCAGGGGACCGTGAAGAACTTCCCCATACCCCAAAAGGACATCTTCAACCAGGGCTTCCCTGTCCAAAATCATAGAAAGAGCCCTTCGCACTTCCCTTTCCTGAAGGGGAGTATCTTCTCTTTTCATATTAAAGCCCAGGTAATCATAAACCAGGCGTAAGTTGGAATAAATCTCTACTTCGGGATTTTCTTCTAAATCCTCCACATCCTCCAGTTTAACTGCCGTAGGTATTAATTCCAGGTTTCCATTTATTAATTCAATAAGCTGGGCTTCCTGGTTGGGTATAATCCGGTAATATATTTCTTCTATATTTGGAGCTCCCATGTAAAAATCCTGGTTGGAAGTCATTTTTAGATATTCGTCCACTTCCCATTCCTCTAAAAGGTAAGGGCCGGAAGTTACCTCCGGCCACCTGCTAAACTGGTGACCTTCTATTTCTGCTACGGGAACCTCTCCTAAAATATGCTCGGGTAAAGGCTGAAACTCCAGGTAGGATAAAAAGGGAGCCAGGGCCTGTTCCAGGGTTATTTTTAAGGTATCTTCATCAATCACTTCAATCCCCTGGATATCCCCATCAGCAAGGGAGGAGTCATGCTCCAAATGGTATTCCACTGCTCCAACAATAGGGTGAAAATAAAGGGAATACTGGTGACCGGTGAAGTCAGGATGACACATAACTCTCAGGGTAAAAGCTGCATCCTGGGCAGTCAGGGGTTCACCATCTGACCACTGAAGACCTTCCCGAAAATTAAGTAAATAAGTTCTTCCTTCCTCCTTTATCTCCCAATCGTATACCAGGGCAGGTTCCATTTCCAAAGTTTCTTTATTGGATTTAAGGAGGCTTTCAAAAAGAAAAGAAACCACCTCAGCAGAAAAACTATCCCTTACATACAGGGGATTTAGAGTTATAGGACTTCCCAGAGAAGATACCCTTAACTGCCCGTCGGGAGATTGTTCAAGGTTGCATCCTGAAAAACTAAAAGCTAACAATAATACTAAAATAAGTACTAAAATAATTAACATTATTTTTCTAATCAATATAATTTCCTCCTCTAGCTCTATATTTTGTGTCGGCTTTTGCTTAAAAAGTTCTCTATTTGTCGCTGCTTTTCCTGCCAACCCTTATCATTAATAGATTTTTTTGTATATCCGGTAGTAATAAAGAACTTTACCCACAAAGTTCCGGGTTTCAGAATAGGGTATTTTTGAAAGGTTTTCTTCTTTACCGTCCCACACTTCAAATTCCAGCCACTGCCTGACCCTTCCTCTCCCGGCATTATAAGAAGCTATGGCAACGTTTAACCTTTCCGGGAATTCCTTTTTTAAACTGGATAAGTACCAGGTTCCTATTTTAATGTTTGTAGAAGGGTCATAAAGCATGGAGGGCTCGAAATTATCTATCCCCACCTGGGGAGCCACCCATTTTGCTGTAGAAGGCATTAACTGCATTAGCCCCACGGCACCTTTGCTGGATTTAGCCCTTTCGTTAAACTTACTTTCTACCCTTATAATTGAAGCAACTAAAAGAGGATCTACCTGGTATTCTTCAGCATATTTATTTATTTCTTCCCGATAATGAATGGGATAAAACACCCTTAAAAAATATTTTGAGTTTAATAAAACAATTAAAAAAATAAAAAAAACAATCCAGGCTAAGACTCTTTTTTTTATAATAATTATGCCCACATAACCACTCCAATTTATATCATCCCTGGGACATTTCCCGAATCAAACTTTGCCAAACTTCATCTACCTGTTTTCGGGTATGCTCCCGGGAATGACTGTTGTCTATAATATAATCCCCATAACGGGCTTTTTCTTCCAGGGGCATCTGAGAATTAATCCTTTTACCGGATTCCCCTTTAGAAAGATTATCCCTTTCCATCAACCTTTTCATCTGTATTTCCCTATCACATATTATTACTATTACTTTATCCACCATTTTATCCATACCCGCTTCAAATAAAAGGGGAGCATCTATTACCAGCACCTTCCCCTTATTTTCTGGATTTTTGCAAAATTCATCCTTTTTTTTCTGTACATGTTCTATAATCCGACGGTGGGTTATATGATTAAGCTTTTCCCTCTTTTTTTTGTCAGAAAAAACAACCTGCCCCAGTTTTTGACGGTCAATGTTTCCTTCTTCATCAACAAATTCCTGACCAAAAAAAGAAAGGATATCAGACCAGGCTTCCCTGCCGGGCTTTACCACTTCCCTGGCAACCTGGTCCAGGTCAATAATAACGGCACCCTTTTCCAGCAATAAATTAGTAACAAAGGACTTGCCGCAAGCTATTCCTCCCGTCAAGCCAACTGTGATCATCCTCCCACCCCGTTATAACTATTTAATCAAAAGCTTATCAAATTAAGGGCCCCCAAAAGAACCAGGACAAAGCCTGATAGACAGGAGGCCCTCTCCCCAAGAATCCTGGCCATAAAACTGCTCCCCAGATAAAAACCTGACGAGACTAAAATAACCTTACTGATTCCCACAGAAGCAGAAGTTATATAGGGATTAAAACCCATCATGGCTGCTCCAAAGCCTGCTCCAAAGGCATCCATAGCCAGGGCCAAACCTAAAAACAAGGCTTCACCAGAGCTGATTTCTCCCGACTTATCCAGGTCTGCTCCCTGGGGTTCTTTCAGTAGATTAGCAAAAAGAGATATGGAATTAGGGTTTTCCTCCTGTTCATATGGAACCGTTTGTTCAAAAAAAGACTGCTTAATTATCCATATTCCTACCATCACCAGTATTACCCCACCCACTATAGAAGCAGACCTGGGAGAAAATAAATAGGCAAACATCTTGCCGGTGAACATGGATAATAGTACAGCAAGGGCCGAAGAAAAACTTATAATTATCAGAGAGGAAAAAGGTATCCTAAGATTCTTAATACCATAAGCAATACCTACTCCAAAACCATCTAGGCTAACAGCCAGACCCAGCAGAATCAATGAAAATACAGACAAAGTTACTACCTCCTGGTATCGTAGATATACAATACCATAGTATGGAGATAGTAACTCTATCGTGCATGTCTTTCCACCAGTCTCCAGGGTGCAGAACTAAACCTGGCAGGTAGGACAGAAGTAGGTTCCCCTGCCCCCCAGGACAATCCTATCAATGAGAGTCCCACAATTTTGACAGGGTTTACCCAATCTCTTATAAACCATCAAGTTATTTTGATAGGATCCCTGGTTACCGTTGCCATCGGTATAGTTTACCACACTGGTGCCTCGGGACTTTATGGCTTCACCCAGGATGTTTTTAATGGCATAATATAGTTTTTCCCTTTCCTGGGTAGAAATGTGGGGTATCAATCTTTCTGGTTTGATACCCGCCCGGAACAACACTTCATCAGCATAAATATTCCCCAACCCCGCCAGGTTTTTCTGGTTAAGAAGAAAGTATTTTATAATGCCCTTTTTTTTCTCCAAAAGCTTTTGAAAATTTTCCATGGAAAACTCCTCCAGGAGAGGATCAATTCCCAATTCTTTCAGCCCGGGCACAAATTTATTCCAATCCTTTCTAACCAGCCATAGTCCTCCAAACTTACGGATATCACTGAACTGCATCCTGGTTTCGTCTTCAAAATTAAAAATAAGGTGAGTATGCCTGTCAAAATAGCTTTGGGAAGCATAATAAACCAGCTGCCCCGTCATACCCATATGCACCACCAGGTTGTAATTACCGGAGAGCTTAATGATTAAGAATTTGCCCTTCCTGTCCAGGCTTTTTACCTTTTTATTTCTTATGTTTTTTAAAAACTCCGGCAGTTCCGGGTACTTAATAGGGCTGGAGCAAAAAACCTCCAGATCTATTATCTTTTTAAAAATAATATTTTCCTTCAAGCTTTCTTTTATGGTTTCTACTTCAGGAAGTTCCGGC
>SKLX01000080.1 GCA_007121375.1 Bacillota bacterium
CTCTGGCAGGGGTATTTTTTTGAGAATAAGGGTTATTTATTTTTTAGATTTAAAAAGGTATAATTTATAGATTATTTATATAAGAGCATGATTATATAGTCATTAAGGGGCTTTTGGCTTCTACAAAAAGGAAAGTAAACATAATATTTATTTATAGTTATACTGAATGACTATAATTATGTAACTTGTTTTACTGTTATAATTGTACCAATAATAATTATCAATTAATGATTTTATTTTTTGCAAAAGAAGGAAGGTTATTTCAATTATGTAAATTTTCTAAGAGGGAGGTGGAAGAAATAAATTTATGATGTAAACAGGCTTGAAGGATCCGGTAGTGTTGTTATGAGGATTGGAATCAGCTGCAGCGTTTATAGCAGGATCTTTTGACAGGGGGTCATAATTTTGACAGATAATAATGAGTTAAACTGGATAAGGAGTCAGGGTCGGGGGAAATTATACGGCTTTTTTTCTGCTTTTTTTAGTAAGGAAGTAAACCTGGAAAAACTGGATAATTTCCATAAAGAATGTTTATCCCGGGAAACAAAAGAAATGGAAGAGAAGTTTGGAAATATAATTACCGGAAGTGACAGTTACAGCCAGCTAATGGAATATAAAAACAAGGCAGAAAAGGATAAAGAAGATGAAGAGCTAAAATACCGGGTGGAGTTTGCTCACCTTTTTCTTTTGCCCGAAGGAGTCAGACCTTACGAATCCGTTTACAGGGGAAAGAAAAAGCTTTTAATGGATAAACCCTGGGAAGAAGTTAAGAATTTTTACCGCAAGGTGGGAGTAGTTAAAGACAAAGAGGAACATCATCCCGAGGATCACATATCCGTGGAACTGGGGTTTATGTCTTTTATTTCTCACCTGACAGCTGAAAGCCTGGAAGAAGAAAGGAATGTTTCCCCCCTGGTAAAGCTTCAGATAGAATTTCTGCAAGAACATTTGTTGAAGTGGCTGCCCCAGCTGAAGGACAATATTTTGGAAAATAAATATGCCGACATCTACAGGCCCCTGGTTAAACTGGTAGAGGAATTCCTCCAGACGGATATTGATAACCTGTATAATGTTAATACTTACCTGGAAAACTGTTCCTCATCAGAAGCAAAAAAGTGATTGTTTTAGTTCTAAGTATATTATATTAGGAGGGATTATATTGAGTGAAGAAAAAAAGTTAAGGTTTAGCAGGCGAGCTTTCTTAAAAGCTTCCGCTGCTGCAACTTTAGCAGGTTCTGCAGGGTCCTTTTTGTTGGGCTGTGCTCCCGAGGAGGAAGTTACCCCTACAGATCCTGTGGATGACGATATCGAAGTTGAACTGCCACCGGAGCCGGAAATTACAACAAAGTTCAGTTGGTGCGGTACCTGTGGAGCTAACTGTGCCATGGTTGGGGAGGTAGTTGATGATAAGCTTTACAGGTTAAAGGGTAATCCTGATGATCAGGTAGCTAAAGGCAAGCTTTGCGTGAAGGGTTATGCCAATATAAAACATTTATACGATCCCGATAGGTTGAAAGTTCCTTTAAAAAGGACCAATCCCGAAAAGGGTATTGGAGTAGATCCCGAATTTGTCGAAATTTCCTGGGATGAGGCTTTTGAACTGGCAGGGGATGCTTATAATAATGCAATAGAGGAAAATGGTCCCCATTCCGTGGTAATATTTTCCCGATCCCATGACTGGTTAAACCGCTGGCAGAACGCCATGGGTACTCCTAACCGTATAGCTCACCAGAGCATCTGTTTTACTACTTATGATGCTCCCTGGTCTGCTTGTGCTGGAGTAGGAAGCAGGCCCTGGACCCTGGATATTAGAAATGCAAAATATCTTCTTTCATTAGGATGGGACATGCCTTCCAAGGCCAAGAACAATCAGGCCAGGGAATATTTTGAGGCTTTAGAAAATGGGGCCAAAGCAGTAGTTATTGACCCCCGCCTGACTATTACAGCTTCCCTGGCAGATGAGTGGCATCCTATTCAACCTGGAACTGATCTGGCTTTTTGCCTGGCCATGATAAATGTAATTGTAAACAACGAGTTATATGACAAGGACTTTGTTGATAATTACACCATCGGAATAGATGAGATTAAAGAAGAAGTCCAGGAATACACTCCTGCCTGGGCTGAGGAAAAGTGTGGAATAGATGCTGACACTATTGAAAGAATCGCCGAGGAATTTGCCACAACCAGGCCTGCCTTAATTCCTAACCATAAAAGGGACGCAGGAGGACCCAACCATACTAATTCCTGGAGAGTTGCTTATTGCATATTCATTCTAAATGCCCTGGTAGGAAGTATCGATAGAGAGGGAGGTCACATTATCCAGAGGACTCCCAGTATGCCCGGGTTTAACGATATATTCCCTCCACCCGATTTTCCGGAAATGGAAGTCACGGAACGTATCGATGGTTTTGAAAATCACCCCCTGATAGCTCACCGTCAGGTAGGAGATTTTGCTACCGTTTCCCAGGGGATCTTAAACGAGGACCCTTATCCCGTAAAGGCAGCCTTTGTTCGTAAATATAACATTCTGGCATTTCCTAATGCCGTAGAAGCGGTCGAAGCCTTTAAGAAATTTGATTTTGTTGCAGTATTAGATATTGTGCCTTCGGAAATGGTCCAGATGGCTGATGTGGTGTTTCCAGAACCCCACTTTTTGGAAACTTCTGGTATTGGTGTGAGAAGCTACCAGGCTCTTTATCCCCAGATTGCTTTAAGAGAGCAAGTTGTAGACACCCTTCACGACACCAAAGGTTTTGGAGGAATTGTTACGGGTATTGCTGAAGCCATGGGCCTTGGGCATTACTTTGAAGACGTAAGTAGCGGTGAGTTCCATGATGAAAGGTTAAAAACCCTTGGAAGTTCCTGGGAGGAATTACAGGAAAGTGAAAATGGTCTTTGGGCTGATGAAAAACCCTTTGAAGGGCGGACGGAATTTGATACCGACAGTGGTAAAATTGAGCTTTATGCCACCAAGTTTGAAGAGCATGGATATGACACCTTCCCCCAATGGCAGCCCAAGAGGGAGGAGCCTACGGATGAATATCCCTTCTATTATCTAATTAGCAGACCACCCATGCATAAAATGACAGAATCCCAGAACAACGAACTCTTAATGCAATTGTATGATGAAAACACCTTGATCATGAGCGAAGAAAAGGCCCAGGAAATGGGGATTGCCGAGGGGGATGAAGTTTACGTAGAATCCCGTACCGGTAACAGGATAAAATTAAAAGCGGAGCTTGTAAAAGGAATGAGGCCGGATTGTGTTTGCGTAGAGCATGGCTTTGGTCACTGGTCAGAGGAATTAAGCCTGGCTTATCAGAAAGGGGCTAATGACGGAGACCTTATTCCTACCATGACTGCCCAGGAAATGATAGACATTAAAGATCCTGGTGCTGGTGGCGCCATGAACGATTTCTGTGTTAAAGTCGAAAAGGCTTAATTCATAATAAGGAGGGATATAAATGAAATATACTATGTTGATAGACCAGACTAAATGTATTGGCTGTGCTGCCTGTACTTTAGAATGCAAAAGGGAGTATGAAGAAGCTTCCTTTGGAGTATTAAGGACTCGTATTAGAGAATATGAGAAGGGAGAATACCCCCAAAACGTATTGAGATATAATAAGAATTTCTGCATGCATTGCCTGGAAGATGCTGCTTGTATCGCGGTGTGTCCTGTGGATGTTATAGGATACGATATCCATGAAGACGGGGGGATGGTCCTCATAGATTATGATGGATGTATAGGATGCGCGGCCTGTGTAGGAGCCTGTCCCTTTGGAGCCCCTGTAATGGATGATGATAGGGTTAAGGCAGAGAAGTGTTCCTTCTGTCACCAGGAGGTTTTAAGGGGAAGACCTACCATCTGTTCAGATGCCTGCCCTACAGGAGCTATCCTCTTTGGGGAAAGGGAAGAAATGATCTCTAAAGGTGAAGAAAGGGTAAATGCCTTGAAAGATAAAGGTAAGGAGGATGCCAACCTCTATGGAGCGGAAGGCACGGGAATCTTGATAGTAATGGATTACGACTATGCCGAGTATGACCTCCCCGATGAAGATGACCTTGCTTCCAATATAAACCTTCCCAAGTTTGCTTCTGCTTCAGGCGGTCTTACGGTTATGGCTGCCCTGGGAGGCCTGGGGCTTAGTTATTTCCGCAAGTTCCGGCAGGATAGGCAGGAAGAAATTGAATAGAATTCAGATAATATAAATTTAAAAGTGGTGAGGTGAAAGGTGAAGGGGATTTCTTATATACCCCCTTCCCTTTATTAATTGACAGTTCCCCTGTTTTCTGATAGATTTAAGCTCAGATAGCAGGGGAATTCTTATTTCTCCTGGTATTTTTACAAAAAGAGTAATGGGGGTTTTTTATGATTACAGAAGAAAAAATAAAGGAATTGATCCAGACCCAAACCCAGGAAAACAAG
>SKLX01000030.1 GCA_007121375.1 Bacillota bacterium
AAAAGTTTGATTACAAAACAAAACTTTTCAGGCCTCCCTTTGGAGAATATAATGAACAAGTTGTTAATACTGCCAGGGAACTTGGTTATCAAACTGTACTGTGGAGTATTGAGACAGGGGATTGGTTAAATCCGGGGGTGGATAAAATTATTGATAAAGTGGTAAAAAGAGCCCATAAAGGCGGAATTATTCTCATGCATAATTGTTATCCCCAGGGGATTAAAGCCCTTCCTGCCATAATACATGCCATAAAATTAAAAGAGCTTAGCATTATTCAAGTTTCAGAACTAATTGAAAAAACAAAAAACAAAAATGATTATAAAGAAGTTATCCAATATAACCTGGAGGAATAGCCTTGAAAAAATATGCTATTTTTAAAACCCTCCCCGGAAAAGGGACTGTAATGATTATTCTTTTTGCTGTTCTTTTATTAACTATATTAATGTTAAAAGGGGATAAACAGGGGAATTACAGTCAAAATCTGGTGAAAGAAGGAGTAATATTTTTAGGAAAAGACCTGGGAGGTTTTACTAAAGAAGAAGCCGGAGCAGCTATAGAATCAGTCCGTTCCCGGCTGGAAAGAGAACCTGTAGATGCTTATATTGATCCTGAAAACAAAGGAGTTATTCCTGAGCTCCTGGGCTATAAAATTGATATTTCTTCAACTTTAGAAAGGGTTTTAGAGGCCGGGGAAGGTAAAGGGGTTAGTCCTGTTATTAAAAATGTTTTACCTGAAATAACTATGCATGATTTCCCCCTGGCTCCTCTTTATCAGGGTAATCCCGAAAAAAAACAAATTTCCTTTCTGGTTAATGTAGCCTGGGGAGAAGAGTATTTAGAAGATATGTTAGAGATTATGGAAGCTAACCAAGTGGTAAGTACCTTTTTCTTTGTGGGTAAGTGGATAGATAAAAATCCCCAACTGGTCCAGGAAATATATATGAGGGGGCATGAAGTCGCAAACCATGGTTATAGGGATACTGTCCTGATGTCCCAATTGTCTTTTGAAGAGATAAAGGAGGATATAACTAAAACAAATCTTTTAATTAAGGAATTAACGGGAGAAGAGACCAGGTACTTCAGTTCCCATTGTGGAGAATTAAATGAGAATATTTTAGAAGCATCAGCGGAATTAGGGGTGCGGACTGTTATGTGGAGCCTGGATACGGTGGACTGGAAACTGCCGGGAGAAGATAGAATAGCAGAAAAAATACTGTCTAATTCCCATCCTGGTGCTACTGTTTTGATGCATCCTACTCCACAAACTCCAAAAGCCCTGGAATTAATTATTGAAGGACTTAAAGAGCAGGAATATCAAATGGTTAGTCTTACAGAACTGATAGACCCGGATTACTATAAATATCTTCAAAGGGTAGGTCCATGAGAAGGTTTGGTTTTTACATAAAGCTAAGCAGCCTCCTGATTGGAATAGTATTAATACTTGTATTTTATATGGCTTACGATTTGGGAAATAAAATTGAGAGGCACTTTTATGGTGTGAAGCCTGGAGTAACCCTGGAACAAATAGAAATAGAAGGTCTCCTGGTCGGGGAAGTAGAGGAACTGGTTCAAAAAATGGCCGAGGAAAGAAGAATTATTCCTGAAAATGCTTATATTGATAGGGAATCAGGAGAGATAATACCAGAAATAACAGGGCAGGAAGTAGATGTTGCTAAAACGGTAAATAAAGTTATGAGAGCCCGGGAGAACTATAATATAAATCTTGTGACAGTTGATCTTTGTCCTGAGATAACAGAAGAACTTCTTTCTTCCATTGACAATTTAATTGGCAGTTACTTCACCTGGCATGGCTCTGGCTCTAGCAGGGTTACTAATATTAGAATGGGCACTTATTATATTAATAATACCCTCCTGCATCCCGGCGAGGTTTTTTCTTTTAATAAAACGGTGGGACCGGTGACGATAGAAAGGGGTTTTAAGTTTGCACCAGTAATTTCTTCCGGAAATATTGTTTTAGGATTAGGAGGAGGTTTATGTCAGGTTTCATCTACCTTATATAATGCAGTTTTAGAAGGGGGACTCCAGGTGGTAGAGCGTTATCCTCACAGTAAACCTGTTGGTTATGTCCCTCCAGGGAAAGATGCTACTGTTTCCTATCATCTGGATTTTAAATTTTTAAACGATACGGATTATTTTATTTTAATTAAAGGAAGCATTTGGGGAGGAAAAGTTCAGATCGAGCTTTTCAGCAATCAAAGGGAAGTGGAGGAAGGTTTTTAGCATGGAAATTGTTTTTGACGGTAAAAAGAGTAACCTGGCAAAAGGAACGAAGAAATATTTGGGGAAATAATGAAAGGAAAAGGAGTTGATACAATTGGAGAAATTAAAAATCCAGATAAAGGTCTTAGAAAAGGCAAAAGATTTACCCCTTCCCCATTATGAGAGCCCTGGTTCGGCGGGCATGGATTTAAGGGCTGCCCTGGAAGAAGATTTAGTTTTGTTACCTGGAAAATACGCCTTGATATCTACAGGGTTAAAAATAGCTCTTCCAGATAATTATGAAGGACAGGTTCGCCCCCGGAGTGGACTGGCTTTAAAACATGGAATTACTTTATTAAACACTCCGGGCACCCTGGATTCTGATTACCGGGGGGAAATAAAAGTATTATTAATAAACCTGGGAGAATCACCCTTTACTTTAAAAAGGGGCGACCGTATAGCCCAGTTAATTATTGCGCCAGTAGTTAAAGCAAATTTAATACCTGTGAAAGTATTATCTAATACTGAGAGGGGAGAAGGCGGCTTTGGTCACAGTGGTATAGAATAATTTAAAAAAAACATAAGATGAAAGAAGGGCATCCTTGCAGATAATTGAGAGGGTGCCCTTTTTTATCATTAGAAAGAATTTTTAAGCATAAACTTTTGCAGGAGGTGTTTTTGATGCTTATACATTTCATAATATTCATGGTTCTTTTATATATATCTGTATTGTTAAGGGTAGGAACAAAAAAAAGAATCCAGGAAGATATGAAAAAATTGCCTACAGACCCTATTTCTTCACCCTTATCCAATGCTCTGGCTGAAATACTTGGCATAGCCGGAGGAATATACCTTTCCCTGGTTATGGCTGTGTCCTTTTTACAAATAGAAATACCTTCTAAAACAGATATATATGGCCTGGAGATGGAGCCTCTGGCTTTTGTGTCTGTTATACTTGCCGTGACTTATCCATATATAGAAAAAATTAAAAGGGGGGGAATATTTAATGTATTTAAGTAAGCTGGAGGGAAAAGAAATAATTAATCTTTACGATGGCTCCCGTTTAGGCATATTGGGTAATGCTGAACTCCTTTTTGATCCGGGAACAGGATATATCGAAGCTTTAATTTTACCTGCTTCTAACCGTTTCTTAAACTTAAGTATAAACAAAGAGGAAATATCTATTCCCTGGAATTCTATTCACAAAATAGGAACTGACATGATGCTTGTGGACCTGAAAGTTGAAGGATGTAGAAATAGAAACTGGCAGGATTAAATGAATAAGAGTTTTAGCTGGGGAAATAATAAAAGATGAAGATTGCCAATAAAGGAGGTAAATTATATGGAAACCATAGTAATTGGCGTAATGCCAGAAAATAGCCAGGCAGAAAAAGCTGTTGAAGCTATGAGAAAGAAGGGCTTTGGTGATAATGAGATTTCTATTGTAGCCAAAGACCAGGAACAGGGAAACCAGGAAGAAGATTTATCCTTTGCAGAACAAAATCTCTCCGATGGAACAGCAACAGGCGGTGCTATTGGAGGGGTAGCAGGCTTGTTAATGGGGGCAGGAGCCCTTTTAATTCCCGGTGTAGGACCAATTATTGCCGCAGGTCCCCTGGCAGGAGCTTTAACAGGAGTCATAACAGGGGGTATAGCAGGAGGCCTGATTGATTTTGGCATTCCGGAAGAGAGAGGCAAGCATTACGAAGAAAAGGTTAAAGAAGGAAATATTCTGGTAGCAGTAAAAACTAATGAAGAAAAGGTTGATTCAGCAGCTTCTATTCTGCGACAATATGGAGCAGAGGATGTTGAGAGTCATTCACAAAATAGCTAGTTAAAAAAGGATTATGTGAAAAAACGCGTTTTTTAAACGCGTTTTTTTTTGTTCAATCACATTATGGATACAAAAATCATATGATTATAGTAACCTATTAACATGGGTTACACAGGAGGATAAAAGGATGAGGAGCAATATAATAGTTTTAGGTGGAGATGAGAGAGAAATAGAAATAGCCAGGATATTTGAGGAACAGGGCTTTAATGTAAGATTGGTTGGATTTGATAATTATCCCCATGACCTGGATATCCAAAGGATTCCCCTGGCCTCAGCTTTAGGTTCTTCTAAAGTTTTAATAGCTCCCCTTGCAGGCATGGATAAAGAAGGATTCCTTTATAATGTTTACTGTAAGGAGAAGATACAATTAA
>SKLX01000098.1 GCA_007121375.1 Bacillota bacterium
AAAGTCAGTTAATTATTTAAATATATAAACTTTTTTAAGGTCAATTTTTTAAATATTAGGGGTATGCCTACAAGCATATCTTTTTTTATTATGTTTTATTATGGAGATAATAACACATAATAAGTTATGGAAATAATATTTTCAGGAGTGGATTAATTGTTTTTTTTAAAAAATGAATGTCCATTAAGAGGCAAAGTTCGCCTGGACAAAAAAACAAAAAGTTTAATTAAAAGAATAAATCCTGGAGAAATAGCTTTAATTGACCATGAAAATGTTGATGAAATAGCCGGGTATGACCTGGCTGAAAGGAAAATAAAAGCGGTTATTAATATCAACTCTTTTATAAGCGGCAAATACCCCAACACCGGTCCAGAAATCCTGGTTAATTCAGGGATTACCCTGCTGGACCAGGTGAGGGAGGATATATGGGATGAGGTAAAAGATGGGGAAGAAATTGAAATAAAGGGAGATAAGGTATTTAAAAATGGAAGGGAAATTGGCCGAGGGGAAATACTGGGGAAGAAAGAAATTAAAGAAAAATTGGAACTTTCCTATGAAAACATTAACAGAGAACTTGACCGGTTTGTCCAAAATACCATGGAATACGCCTGCAAAGAAAAGGATATAATAACGGGTAAGTTTCCTTTACCTTATCTTGATATTTCATTAAAGGGAAAGCATGTGCTGGTGGTAGTAAGGGGGCAAAATTACAGGGAAGATTTAATAACCATCCTTCCTTATATTCGAGAAATCAGGCCTGTTATTATAGGCGTGGACGGGGGAGCCGATGCGGTGAAAGATTTTGGCCTAAAGCCCCACCTTATTATAGGGGATATGGATAGTATCAGTGATGAGGCCTTAATATCAGGGGAAGAAATTATAATCCATGCTTATCCTGATGGAAGGGCTCCCGGCCTGGAAAGGATTAAAAAATTAGGGCTCAAGTATAAATTGCTTCCGGCTCCTGGAACCAGCGAAGATGTGGCCTTACTTTTAGCTTACGAAATGGGAGCCGGGCTCATTATTGCCCTGGGCACTCATTCCAGTATGATAGATTTTTTAGATAAAGGCCGAAAGGGTATGGCCAGTACCTTCCTGGTAAGGTTAAAAGTTGGTTCCAGGCTGGTTGACGCAAGGGGTGTTAGCCAGCTTTACCAGGGGAAATTATCACCTTCACTCCTGGCAGGGTTATTTTTAGCAGCTTTTATTCCTATTTTTCTCCTTATCCTGTTTTCACCTACCATACAACATATTTTTCACCTGTTATTTCTTCGAGTCCGTTTAAGCCTGGGTGGTGGTTGATTTGTATCAAAAAAGAGATTATGTGATAGGGATTATTTCATTTTTCTTAACATTAAGTATTGGTATATTTATAGGGGCGACCTTGAGCGATAATATTATTGTCAAGCAGCAAAAGGAAGTTGTAGAACGCCTGGAGGAAGAGCTGATAAGTATAAGTATTTCCCAAAATTTAATGGAGGAGGAATTATCCCAATGGAATAATTTACAAGTAGATATACTTCCTGCCCTGGTTAAAAATAACCTGGAAGGTGTTGAAATAGCGGTAATTTATGGAGAGAGAAACGCAATGGATCTAGAAGTTTTTCAACTCCTGGAAACTGCGGGGGCAGAGGTTGCCCGGAGAGTTTTGATTAATCCTCAAAAATTAGAGGAACTTACAGGAGAAGAAGGAGAAAAGCAGGTTATAACCTTGGTGGAGAGAATTTTCTCCACAGGAAGGGAAAGGACCGAAGGGGACTTTGATAAAGTTATAATTTTTTGGGAGGGGCTAGAAGGTTTATTTGAAGAAAGTAAAATGGGAGAAACCCTGGTGATGGGTTTAAAAGAAAAAGGTTTAGATATAATTGGGGTAGTAAATATTCCCCCAGGGTTAAATCATGTTTCCTGGATTAACGAAATGGAAATAGTAAAAGATATTGAATCCCTTGCAGGACAGCTGGATTTAATACATAATCTTTATAATTAACCCGGGAAGCAAGCTCAAATAAGATTTTAGAATAGGGAAGGGTAGATTACTGGGTGGAGGTAATAAGCATAATCATTCCCGCTTACAATGAAAAAGATATAATAGGAATTACCATAAATTCCCTGAAAAGCTTAGAAGGGGTGGGAGAAATAATTGTCATTAATGACGGTTCCCTTGACGATACGGGAGAGGTTGCAGCAAAGTACGGCGCCCGAGTGATAAACCTGGAAAAAAACCAGGGAAAGGCGGGAGCGGTGGTGGAAGGGGCCTCCCGGGCTAAATATGAACTGGTGGCATTGATTGATGCTGATCTAGGGGATTCAGCCCGGGAAGCAGGTAAGCTCTTTGGCCCTTTATTTTCCCGGGAAGCAGATATGGTAATTGCCAGTTTTTCCCGGGAGTCCGCCGGGGGAGGCTTTGGCCTGGTGAGGAAGCTTTCCTGCCTTTTTATAAAAACTGTTACCGGAAGGGAAATAAAATCTCCCCTTTCGGGTCAAAGGGCCCTTAAGAAAAAAATACTCCTGGAGGGGGCAGCCAATACCCGGGGATTTGGCCTGGAGTTTGGTCTAACCCTCCAGGCTTTAAAAGATGGCTGTCGGGTGAAAGAAGTTATGACAAACATGAACCACCGGCACTACGGTAAAAATTTGGAGGGGATTTTGCACCGGGCCGGACAGTTTAAGGACATATTAAAGACCCTTTTCCTGGTGGTACTTCCTTCTAAAAAGCAGGTAAAATAAATGGTTATTATGATAGTGGTTCTGTCTTCAATCTTTTCCTATTTTATTTTTATCTCCCTTTACCCCCTGTTAAAAAAAAGCTTTTATCGTCAAAATTATA
This sequence comes from Bacillota bacterium, assembly GCA_007121375.1. Classification (GTDB taxonomy): domain Bacteria; phylum Bacillota; class Dethiobacteria; order SKNC01; family SKNC01; genus SKLX01. The sequence continues at coordinate 2,828 of SKLX01000098.1, forward strand.
GAGGTGAGGATATACCCTCGGGCCTGGGCATTGTTATGGTTTTGTCCTATTTTTTATTAACCCTTCCCATCATAATTATAAGGGAAGAATCCCTGCTAATTATTTTTAAACTACTTGTGATTTCAGGAGCCTCCCTGGCAGGCCTAATAGATGACTTTTTAGGAGACGGGAGCCGCGGGTTTTATGGACATTTTGCCCGGTTATTTAAAAGGGGAGAAATGACTTCAGGAATAATAAAAGTTGTTGTTGGAGGGATCCTGGGGCTGTTAACCGGACTTTTAGCAGGAGGCCCCCTTTATACTTTTCCCCTCAATGCCCTTTTATTTCCCCTTACGGTAAATACCTTCAACCTTTTAGATGTGCGCCCGGGCAGGAGCTTAAAACTTTATATTTTAATTAGTGTTTTACTGTTTTTATGGATTGAAGAAGGGCTTTTATTTTTGCTTGCCCCGGTGTTAGGAGCCTCCTTAATACTTTTTCCCTTTGACCTGAAGGAGGAGGGGATGCTGGGGGATGTAGGGTCTAACCTGTTGGGGGCCTCTTTGGGTTTTATACTGGTGTTTACCCTGAATTATTGGGTAAAGGCCCTCCTGGTCCTTCTATTAACTTTTCTCCAGTGGAAGGGAGATAGAGTTTCCCTTACCAGCCTTATTGAAAAGAATAATTTGTTAAATTATTTTGATAACTTGGGAAGAAAACAGACTTAAAAGAACAAAATAAAAAGGAATTTCCTATAATATGTGGAATTAATATTCTCGTTGAAGTTCTATTGGTAAAGGAGGAAAAGAATGTTTCGCCTACGCCCGGGGACGGTTAAAGAAATTATAAGGGGCCGGGAGGAACTGGAGGAAGCCCTGGTACTAGTGGAAGATAGGGAAGAGAAGGCTTTAAATTATCCCTGTTTAACGGGCAACTTGTCCCCTGGAGATGAAGTTATATTAAACACTTCAGCCCTTCACCTGGGTTTAGGAACGGGAGGAAAGCACTTTGTGTTTTTCAATTTTCGTTATCCCCAGAGGGATATGAGGGGAAAGGGCCATATAATGAAGCTCAGGTACACTCCTTATCAGCTTAAGGTTTTTAGCTGTGAGGAGCAGGAAAGCCCTTTTAACAATTGTTTTCATGAGTTCAACGGCCTGGAAGGTACTCCCGTATTGATAGGTGAACTTCACAGCATGCTTATTCCTGCAGCGGCAGTTATTAAATACCTTTGCCCCCATATAAGGATAGGTTACATAATGACCGATGGGGCTTCCCTTCCCCTGGCTTTAAGTGAAACGGTAAGCCAGTTAAAAAACCTGGGAATAATTACGGGTACCGTTACCCCGGGCCATGCTTTCGGTGGAGAACTGGAGGCGGTGAATAATTATTCTGCTCTTATTGCTGCCCGGGAAATATTCAAATCCCAGGTTATTATTATAACCATGGGGCCAGGAACAGTAGGTACAGGAACGGAATACGGTTTTACCGGTTTAGAGCAGGGAGAGTTAATAAATGCTGTAAATATTTTGGAAGGAGACCCCTTTCTAATTCTCCGGGCAAGCTTTCAGGATGCTCGTCAGCGGCACTGGGGGATAAGCCATCACTCCCTGACA
>SKLX01000125.1 GCA_007121375.1 Bacillota bacterium
CTTTTTTTTTTTTTTTTATTTTACCAATGATAATCCCCATAACAAGATTTCACCCAGCCTTAGCAGCCTTATTATAACTGCCCATGTTAAGGACGGGGCAAAGATGGCCCGCCAGGGTAAACTCCCCGATGTTATTAAGGATATAATTCGCCAGCATCATGGAACCAGCCTGGTAGCCTATTTTTACCACATGGCAGCGGAAAATGAAAAGGATGAAGAAGTGGTGGAGGAAAACTTCAGGTATGAAGGTCCCAGGCCCCAGACTAAAGAAGCGGCTATTATCATGTTGGCTGATGTGGTTGAAGCTGCTGTAAGGGCCATGTCCAAGCCTACGGCGGGAAGGGTTGAAGGTTTAACCAGAAAAGTAATAAAGGATAAACTGAATGATGGCCAACTGGATGAAAGTGATTTGACTTTAAAGGACCTGGACAAAATAGCTGAAGCCATGAGCAAGGTATTATCAGGAATTTTCCACACACGGATTGAATATCCCGAGAAGGAATTAAAAGCAGAAATAGAGAGGGGGAAGAAAAAAAATGACACTAATAATAAACAATCTTCAGAATAAGATTTCCCTCTCCCCCGAGCTCCTTTCCCTTCTGGAGGAAATAAACCAGCGGGTGCTGGGGGAAGAGGGAGTCTCTCCCCAGGGTGAGGTAAGTCTTTGCTTTGTTGATAATGAGTATATGCAGGAATTGAACAGTAAATACAGGAACCGGAATGAACCAACGGATGTTCTTTCTTTTCCCCAGCAGGAGGAGGATTCGACTTTTCTGCCGGAAGGGGCTGAAATTCTTCTGGGAGATATAATTATTTCCCTGGACAGAGCGGTAGAACAGGCTGAAGAAGAGGGTCATTCATTGAACCGGGAGGTGGCTTTTCTATTTGTACACGGTCTCCTTCATTTACTGGGATATGACCATGAAGGTCCCGGGGAGTATGAAAAAATGTGGGAAAAAAAGAAAAATTTATTGGAAGGCCTGGATTTATAAAGAAAGGTCCCAGGGAGAGGAAAAATTTACGTTAAAAACATAATTTATAAGAATAATTAATTATGTTAACATTAACTTAAATAGGAGATTAGTTTTATTTGTAGAAATAAGTAAGCGTTCCAAGAGTTCCAGGTCTGTAAATAAGCGGAGAATTAGTGATTAAAGCGAGGAGGAAATCTATATATAATGAGGAGCATTAATATACAGGTTAAAGAGAGCAAGCTCTTAATTTTTACCATTATCCTCTTAATATTAAACACTATACTCCTTACCCTAGGAATTAATTTTATAAAGGCTGAGGGAGGAAGTTCTCCCGATAACCTGGATATAAAAAAACAGTTTGCCCTGGAACTGGTGGATTATAATGAAAGGCTGGCACAAAAACTGGAAATAGATAATCGCACAGAGGTGCGTGAAACCCTCTCCCGCTTCCATTATGAGATTACTCTTGCCACCAGTACAGATGAGCTCTTTAAAACCATCCTTTCCGACGGACGTGGAGTCCAGGAAACCATTATAAGGGAATATGAAAATTACCAGCAAGATATAGTCCTTGCTGTTGTTAATCAGGATCCCAAAATTAATAATACTGTATCCCGAAAAAGTATGAAGATTGATTTTGATGATGAGGAAGGGGTTATTATAGACCCTGAAGATATGATTGAAGACACAACCCGGGAAAAAATATCCGAGTTAGCCTTTCAACAGGATTTTACTCCTCGACAAAGGCTGGAATTGGAAATTGAAGAAGGACAGGCTAAGGTAGCGGTACCTTTTAACCCCCTGGAACATATCCAGTCCTTGACCAGGGAAATAGATTCCCTCAGGGCATCTTTATATGAAGTCCGGGTAGAGGCGGGGCATGAAGAGTTAACAGGCCCTGGAGTTCTTATTAATATTTATGATGCTGATGACGGTCATACCGAGGATACCATTGTCCATGATTCTGATATCAGGGATATCGTAAACGAGCTTTTCACCATTGGCGCCGAAGGAATTGCTGTGGGAGATCAAAGATTGACGACCACTTCTTCCATCAGGTGTGTAGGGCCAACAATCAGGGTTAATGATGAGAGCATTCCCGTAAACCCTGTGGTCATTAAAGCGGTAGGAAACCCGGAGGTCCTGGCCAGCGGCTTAGATATATTTACAATTATTTTTGATATGCATGGGGGACTTCGCCTGGAAATTGAAAAGGTAGATAAACTCACCCTGCCATCATATTCCGGGTAAAATATTATGGGAGGTTTGCTTCTTGGATTATAAGTTCTTGCTGGATAGGGCAAAGGAAGCCAGGAAACAGGCTTATGCTCCCTATTCCCAATTTAAGGTGGGGGCAGCCCTTTTAACCCGGGAAAAGGAAGTTTTTACGGGATGTAATATTGAAAATTCATCTTACAGCGCTACCATTTGTGCCGAGAGGGTTTGTGTTTTTAACGCTGTTTCCCAGGGTTTTAAGGAGTTTACTGCCTTAGCTATTTATGTCGGCTCTAAAATTGCTGCTCCTTGTGGAGAATGCCTCCAGGTTCTTTTTGAGTTTAATGGTAATATACTAATTATTATGGGTGGGGAGGGTAAATACCTGGAAAAACCTTTATCCCAGCTCCTTCCCTGCCCCTTTAAATTTTCTCCTTAAGGGTTAAATTTACTTTGATTTGGAGGAAGGATTTTTCTCTTCCTTGTCGAATAAGGGTTTTTAGAGCGCACAGCGCAGGATCATTAATAAAACTTTAGAAGGAGGGAAGAAAATGCCAGCTTACGTTGATAACGAAAAGTGTAACGGTTGTGGTGCATGTGCAGATGAGTGCCCCGCGGAATGCATTACTATGGAGGATGATTTAGCAGTAGTAGACAACAGTGAATGCACAGATTGCGGCACTTGTGAAGATGAGTGTCCCGAGGAAGCCATCAGGGTTGAGGAAGAGTAATTTTATAATAAAAAATTATAAATTAATTAAATATAACAAAAAGCTTCATTTTTAAAAATATGAAGCTTTTTGTTATTTAAATCTGTTTGCTCCTGGGTTCACCTGATGTTATTGACAGGCTTTTATTAATTATATATAATTTCCTTAAAAGAATAGTAAGCTATACAGGTGCCGTATTAGGGAGAATAGGGAACCGGGTGTAATTCCCGGGCGGTCCCGCCACTGTAACCGGGGAGCACCTTGAAATATCCACTGTTTCTTAACCATGAGGGAAGGGAAATGGGAAGGGTCAGGGTGTGAAGAATCGGAAGCCAGGAGACCTGCCTGTATGGGGTAAGTTTTCCTCGAGGAAAGGGAAAACTGCTGAAGGATGATGGAAAAGTCCTCGGCCTAAATTAAATTGGTCGAGGTTTTTATTTTTTTAAAAACCTCAGGCTGAAAAAGAAGGAGGAGGAAGTTTAATGGAAAGATTTCAAAAGACTCTGGACAGGATACTGCCTGTAAACGGGCAGGTAATGGCTAAGACCCAGGAAAGGCTGGACGACTTAACAAAACCCCGGGGAAGCCTGGGAGTAATGGAGACTATTGCCAGGAAAATAGCGGGAATTACCAATGAGGTAAAACCGGGGATTATGAAAAAAACTAACATACTTATGGCTGGTGACCACGGGGTAGTGGAAGAAGGAGTTAGTGCTTATCCCCAGGAGGTTACTCCCCAGATGGTAATGAATTTTATTAACGGGGGAGCAGCAATGAATGTTCTCTCCAGGCATGCTGGTTCAGAGTTGATAATTGTTGATATGGGAGTGGCTTCAGATCTTCCCGATATGCCCATGCTTATAAAAAGAAAGGTAGCACGGGGTACGGCCAATATGTGCAAAGGGCCTGCCATGACCAGGGAGCAGGCTTTAGAAGCCCTGGAAATTGGCATAGAGGTTGTAGAGGAATGTATTGACCGGGGAACGGGCCTGGTTGGAATTGGGGAAATGGGCATTGGTAATACCACCCCCAGTACGGCCATTATTTCCCTTTATGCCCGCAGGCCCGTAGCAGAAGTAGTGGGCCGGGGTACGGGGGTTGATGATGGAAGGCTTTTGATTAAAATAGATGCCGTTAAAAGGGCCATAGAAATTAATAAGCCTGACCTGAAAGACCCCCTGGAGGTGTTAGCCAAAGTGGGAGGTCTGGAGATTGCCGGATTAACAGGAGTTATTTTGGGCGCTGGAGCCAGAAGAGTGCCTGTGGTAATAGACGGATTTATTTCGGGGGCAGCAGCAGTCATAGCTTCCCAGATCAAACCTGTGGTAAAGGATTACCTGATTGCTTCCCATCTGTCAGAAGAACCGGGACATAAGGTTATGCTTGAGCACCTGGGTATTGAACCCATGCTTTATATGAATATGCGCCTGGGAGAGGGCACAGGTGCTGCCCTGGCCATGAATATTATTGATGCTTCTTTGAAAATTTTTAATGAAATGTCTACCTTTTC
>SKLX01000203.1 GCA_007121375.1 Bacillota bacterium
ACCAAATTATTAAAGATACAATTCAAACAGTAGAAGACGGGGAACAGCAGATTTACGAGATTGCTGAAAACGCCCGCATGGAATATTATCGGACTAAAAAAGAAGTAGAAAAAATCAAGGAAGAAGTTAAAGAAATAATTAAACAAGTAGATAAACTGGAAAGTGATGAAAAAAAAGCTCGCCTATATTTAATGGAAGTAAGCAGTAATTTTGATAAATACAGTGAAAAAGATATTTTTGAAGCTTATGAAAAAGCAAAAAATGTTCAGGTTGATTTATCCCTGATGAGGGAAAGGGAATTCAACCTTCGAAAAAAAAGGGATGAACTGGAATTCACCCAAAAAAGATTAAGTGAAACGGTGACAAAAGCAGAAAACTTAGTTACTCAAGTAGGAGTTGTCCTGAAATATCTTTCCTCTAACCTGTCAGACCTTAGCACCCAGTTGGAGGAAATACATCAGCGGCAAATGCTGGCCTTAAAAATTATAAAAGCCCAGGAAGAAGAAAGAAAGCGGATAGCCCGGGAAATTCATGATGGCCCGGCCCAATCAATGGCCAATATTGTCCTTAGAGCCGAGCTTTGTGAAAAACTTCAAACCATTAATCCAGAAAAAATACCCACAGAACTGGCTAACCTTAGGGAAGTGGTTAGGGAGGTTCTCCAGGACCTTAGAAAAATTATTTTTGATTTACGACCCATGGCCCTGGATGACCTGGGAATCGTCCCTACCCTGAAACGTTTTATTACCGATTATGAGGAGAAATATGGTATAACCGTGGAGTTAATTGTCCTGGGAGAAGATATAAAACTGTCCTCTTCTATAAATCTTACTATCTTTAGAACCATTCAGGAAGCTTTAACTAACATTAGAAAACACGCTTCCGCTAGGAAAGCTACCGTAAAAGTAGAATTTTTAAACAGTAAAATAAATCTCGCTGTAAAGGACGACGGTTGCGGTTTTAACCGGGATGAAGTAGTGAACAATAACGGGAGGGAGTGTTTTGGGTTGATAGGTTTGCAAGAAAGAATCGAGCTTTTAGAGGGTGAGGTAGAAATTATCTCTTCCCCCGAGAAAGGTACATTTATAAAGGCAGTTTTACAAATAAGTTAAGCTTTTTAAATATATTAAAGGAAGTGAGATAATGAAAGAAATTAAAGTCATAATAGCAGATGATCATAACCTGGTAAGGCAGGGAATAAAAAAGGTGCTGGAACTGGAGTCTTCTATAAACGTAGTGGCAGAAACATCTAATGGTAGAGAAACTATTATCATGGCCCAAAAACATAATCCTGATATCATCCTTATGGATATCAACATGCCTTTGGTAAATGGCATAGAAGCAACCAAAATAATAAAGGAAAAAATGCCCCACGTTAAAATTATCGCCCTTACTATTCATGAAGACGAAGAATATATCTACGAAACAGTACGTTCCGGAGCAGTTGGCTACCTTTTAAAGGATGTTGACCCGGGTCGGCTGGTAGAATCCATATTAAGGGTTTATGAGGGCAATTCAGTTATTCATCCTTCCATAACATCTAAACTTTTAAATGAGTTTAATCGTCTTTCCAGTCCAGCTGAAGAAAGCTATGGTGAATTAACTGCTCGAGAACAAGAAGTGCTGGGTTTAATTGCTAAGGGGCATAGCAATAAAGAAATTGCTAAATCCCTTTTTATAAGTGAAAAAACGGTTAAAAACCATGTTTACAATATTTTCCGAAAAATTAATGTGGCGGACCGCACCCAGGCGGCAGTCTTTGCCATTAAAAATAACCTGGTGGAAATATAGTTTTTTCCTGACGCCCTAAGGCGTCTTTTTTTATTTCCAGGCCTTTTTCCTTTAAGATTACTTAATATATTCAGGGCGGGCCAGGAACAATCCTTTTTTAAAGGGATCCTTCAGCTAATTAGGCCTATAGTCTTAATTAAAATAAGGAGGCTGATGGATGTTTTTTTTTGCCCTATAAAAAGATAATTAATAATACCAGGTAGCGAATAAAAACGGTTTTCCTGGGAATAAGATCTTTCTTTGGAAAGGAGGATTATAAAACATGTTAAATTACCTTCTAATTTCCACTGTAGGAATTTCCCTTTATACCGATATCAAATATAGAAAAATTTTTAACGCGGTAACCCTTCCTGGAATGTTGATAGCTTTTGCATATCACGGTATGACAGGTGGTACGGAGGGAATATTATTCAGCTTGAAGGGGCTTCTTTTAGGAGTCGGTCTGTTCCTTCTACCCTTTATCATGGGTGGACTCGGAGCAGGAGATGTCAAGCTCCTTGCCACTGTAGGTGCCTTAAAAGGTCCCCACTTTGTTTTACAGGTTTTCTTAACCACTGCCCTAATTGGTGGACTTATTACGGGAGTGATCCTGGCAAAGGAAGGAAGACTGCTGAGCACTCTTAAAAGAATGTTCTTAAGCCTCTTTTATTTCCTTTTTAGCAAAACCAAAATGAGCTACTTAAACCATCGTCATATTGAAGCGGAAGGTTCTTTCCCCTACGGCTTAGCCATAGCCCTGGGAACTTTATTTAGTATTTTATGGGTGAGGTGATATTTTGTTTATAAAAATTCAAACTTTCATAAAAAATAACAGGGGTCAAACCCTGGTGGAAATGGCCCTGGTTCTGCCCATACTGCTGTTAATCATATTTGGCATTATTGAATTCGGGCGCATATTCAACGCCCACCTAACCCTGACCCATGCCTCCCGGGAGGGGGCCCGGGCGGGAGCTGTTCATAAAAGCGACTCAGAAATTGAAAATATCGTTATCAATGCTTCCTACCCCCTTATTGTTAATGAAGATAACATTACCATAGATCCACAGGACATATATCGAAGCGTTGGATATTCTATCACAGTAGAAATAAATTCTTCCATAGAAATTTTTACCCCTGTTATTAGCAATCTACTGGAAAACCCCTATCCTGTATCGGGGAAAACTACTATGAGAGTGGAGTGATGAAAGGTGAGTTTGATAAATCTCTTTTATAAGTTAAAAAATAACAATAAAGGCTCCGTTATAGTTTTTACCGCCCTGGCCATGACGGTTATTGTTGGATTCACGGCCCTGGTCACCGATGTGGGTCTCCTTTATTTTAACCGGGTTAGGTTATCCAATGCTGCAGATGCCGCCGCCCTGGCAGGAGCTCAAAGCCTGGCCTTGTCTAAACCCGAGGAAGCAGAGTATTCGGCAAAATATTATGCTCAAAAAGGAATCGATATCCCCGAGGAAAATGTAGATATTGAGGTTGATCCGGAAAACAAGCTGGTTACCGTTACCTTAAACAAAGAAGTTTTCCTGTGCTTTGCCCGGGTTTTAAATATCTCCAGTTCTAATGTTACCGCTACTGCCCGGGCTACCTACGAATACCCCACAAAAGTTACCAACATTAGCAAAGGTAATGTATTTCCCCTTTTCATAACTGAGCTAATTTATGAAAAGGTGGTAAACGAAGATGGCTCCATCGATGAAAATGCCACTGTAGAGCTGATGGGGGATAGCCCCGGTAATAAGGATGAGGAAGATGGTTTCGTAAAGATAACTAAAGAAAATGGGGAAGAAGAATCATTTCCTGGAAACTGGGGAGCCCTTCACTTTGGGGATGAAACCTTCACCCCTGCCTTAGAAGGAACCCTAAATAAAGCCGTGGACCTGGAAGAGGGAGAGTGGCATGAAGATGGTACCAAAACAGGCACCATGGGAGGGGAGGTTAGAGACGCTGTAGATCACCGCCTGGAAAATATTGACGTACTAACCTACGGTTTAATCCCCATAGTCGATATAGCTGAAGACAAGGAAGGGGGTAAGGTGGAAGTCCGTATAAAAAGCTTCGCAGTTTTAGAAGTCCAGGGAACAGAAAAAGACCCTCCCGGCTGGACCATTATCGCCAACCTTGTTGATGGTAAATGCATAGCTGATTTTATGGGTGAAACAACCTCCGACGATGATCACGATTACGGTGCCCGAGTCCTCCGGTTAATTGATTAAAAACCACAACTCCTAATTTTTTCTGAGAAAGGATGATAACCTTGAAAACCAAAAAAGTAATTATTTTTGCCCTGGTATTTGGCCTTCTTTCTGCCTTGAGTGCCTTCTGGTACCTCCAGGAACTGGAGCAACAGCACAGTTTGCCCCAGGAAAGAATACTAATTGCCAACAGGGAAATACCCGCCCACAGCACCATTGAAGAAGATATGCTTGATTGGAAGGAAATTCCCGTGGATTTCGTCCACCCCAATGCCCTTAAGGATAAGGCCCAGGTGGCAGGGGCAGTAGCTAAAACAAGTATGGTGGAAGGAGAACAGCTTCTCCGGGACAAGCTGGTCACAGAAGACTCCTATG
>SKLX01000121.1 GCA_007121375.1 Bacillota bacterium
AAGGGAGCCCTGCGGGAAAAAAGGGAGGTAGAAGAAGGGCTTTTAGATGAAGATAAAACAAAGTTTTTACCTTTACCTGAACTTGTGGTTATTGATGGAGGGAAGGGCCAGTTAAGGGGAGCAGAGGAAGTTTTAAAGGGTTTAGACGTTAATAATGTCAGCCTGATTTCCCTGGCTAAAGGAGAAGAATATGTTTTTTTGCCGGGGCAAAAGGAACCCCTGGCATTTCCCAGGAATTCTTCCTCCCTTAAGCTGTTACAACAGGTTAGGGATGAGGCCCACCGGTTCGCCCTGGCTTATCACCGCAGTTTGAGGGACCGGAGAACGGTAAACTCCCTCCTGGAGGAAATTCCAGGGATAGGGGAAAAAAGACAAAAAATCCTCCTGACCTGTTTTGGAAGCCTGGAAAGAATAAAAAAGGCTTCCCGGGAGGAATTATTAGCCGTTCCCGGTTTAGACAGGAGAACGGCCGAAGCTGTATATCAGTACTTTCAAAAAGGCTAATTAAAATCTTTACCGGGCGGAGGATTTCCTCAGGCTTTTTAAGTATACTATAAGTAATTTTTCAACTTCCTTTTCCTGGCTATCCTTTTTCCTATGACCGAGGAGATAGGAAGCCAGGAGATTGGCAAAGACTTCTTCTGTATGCCTTTCTTTTAAGGTTTTGAGGGTGGTGACCCTGCTGGGGGGGTACTTTAACTTCAGTAATTTTAGGAGTTTTTCAAATTCTTCCCCTGGCAGTTTTTGTCCCTGCTGTTTTAAATTATTTAAGTGGTAAAGGGCATGACCAAGTTCGTGAATTATTACAAATCGTTTAATATTTTTCGGGTAGGAGTTGGCAAAGAGAGTAACGGTATGAAAGGAAGGCAGATAATATCCACTTTTATCTCCCTGGTAGGGAAGGGAACACAGGAGTAGAGGATAACCATTCATGGAAAGACAATCCAGGTTAAAGCCCCTGGACTCTACCTCCAGCAGGGTTTCCAAAATAAAATCCTTGGGAAGAAGGTGTGGACGGTTAAGGGGGTTCATCTGGGAAAATAATTCCCGAAGAAACCTGAGGTTGTAAAGATAATGAAAAATAATTTTATTCTCCGGGTGAATATTTAGCTGAGCTGGACAGGGAGTGGCTTTAACCAGGAGCCTTAAAACCAGGAGCCTGCAGGCGGCCCAATCATCTACTAATATAACCCCGCGACACTTAATGGTACTTTCCTTCAGCAGCTGGCTATACTCCTCTGATAGCCTTTTGCCCGAGGAAAATATTATCTTTAACTTATAATCCTGCTCAATACTTTTATCCATGACAAAGTCCAGGGATTGATCCAGGTATTCCAGGCTTTTTTGGATCGTTTCCCCTTTAGTTAATTTATCCGGTGTTATGGTTATCACAGGCAACCCCCCTGGTTTTTTTATATATTATTAACCCAACCTGTTAAAGTATGAGCCTTTTTTTTAAATAAAGGTATATACTGAGTAGGCGTCGAATAATTTAGCAGGAAAAGGATATTTTATTCAAAACAGGAGAAAGGGAGGGAATAATCTTTGAAGGGATTGATAGTTCGTTGGGTAATGAGCGGACTGGCTTTATATTTAACTGCCCACCTGATTGAAGGAATAGAACTGGAAGGTTTTTTAGCGTCTTTGTTGGCTGCCCTGGTTTTAGGACTGGTTAATGCCTTTATAAGGCCGATAATAAGTATTTTGACTTTGCCCATAAATATCTTAACGTTAGGTCTTTTTACCTTTGTGATAAATGGGTTTATGCTGTGGGTGGTATCCACAACCATTGCAGGGTTCTACGTGGAAAATGTATTTTTTGCAGGTATTTTTGGAGCTATAGTGATGAGTATTATAAGTGGAATTCTTACTTTCTTTATTAAGGACAGCCGTTTGTAGAAGGGAAGGTAAGGAAAAGTTTGATGGAGAATTATTAATTTAAAAACAGGAGTGAAGTTATTTATAATGAGTTTTAAACTGCTGGCCCTGGATCTGGATGATACCCTTTTAAATGATAAGTTCGCTATTTCCCCCCGCAACAGGGAGGCTATTCTGGAGGCAACCCGTAAAGGTATTACGGTTACCCTGGCTACAGGCAGAATGTTCCGTTCGGCCCTCACTTATGCCCGGGAGCTGGACCTGGACGTGCCCTTGATAACCTATCATGGGGCTCTGGTAAAAAAAGCCTATTCAGGAGAAGAAATATATCACTGTCCTGTGCCCCTGGATCAGGCCCAGGAGATAACAGCTTACCTGGAAGAAAGGGGATGTCATTTAAACCTGTATGTTAATGACAACCTGTATGTTCGGGAAGATAACCATCTTACGCGTTATTATGTCAAGATTGCCAATGTGGATTTTACCAGTGTGGGGGATTTAAGCAAGTTCCTGAAGGAAGAACCTACCAAGATGACCATTATTAACAAGGATGAAGTTAAGCTGCGCCAGCTTTGGGATAATTTTAAAGAAAGATACGGACAGTTGCTGTCTATAGGCCTCTCCAGGCCATACTTTCTGGAAATCACCCACGCCCGGGCTACCAAGGGGCAGGCCTTAAGCTCTTTAGCTCACTCCCTGGGAGTTAAAAGGGAAGAGATTATGGCTGTGGGAGATAGTTATAACGATATTGATATGATCAAGCTGGCGGGCATGGGTGTGGCAGTGGAAAATGGCCGCCAGGAGGTTAAAGAGGCTGCCGACTATATTACCAGTTCCCACCAGGAGGATGGAGTGGCGGAAGTTGTGGAAAGATTTATTCTTTCTTAAAGGAAGGTGAATTCCATGAAACTAGTAGCGGATCTTCATACCCACTCTATTGCCAGCGGGCATGCCTACAGTACCATTAAAGAAATTGCCCGGGCAGCATCGGAAAAGGGCTTACAAATGGTAGCTATAACGGATCACGGTCCTTCCATGCCGGGGGCCTCCCATGCTTACCACTTTGGAAATCTGCATGTTTTGCCCCGGAAGATCCATGGGATAGAAGTCCTGAAAGGTATAGAAGCCAATATAATAGATTATCAGGGGAATATAGATTTACCTTCCTATTATTATGAAAGGCTGGACATTATTTTAGCAGGATTTCATGCAGTTTGTTACCCGGGGGGGACAGTGGAGCAAAATACCCGGGCCATGATAAAGGCTATGGAAAATCCCCATATTGATGTAATAGTGCATCCCGGCAACCCGGAGTTTCCCATTAATGCCCGGGAAGTAATGGAGGCCTCCATAAAGTATAATACTCCCATAGAAATTAATAACAGCTCCCTGACGGTAAGCCGTATAGGAAGCTGCGAAAACTGCCAGAATATTGCCCGGCTGGCCAGGGAACTGGGAGCCAAAGTGGTGATTGGTAGTGATGCCCACATAGATGAGGACGTGGGTAAATTTGACCGGTCCCTGGAAATTGTTAAAGAAGCGGGATTGACGGAAAAAGATGTTATAAATTCTTCCCTGGAGAGTATCAATAAACATTTTATAAATAAGGGAAGGAAGAGGTTTTTGGAACTTTCCACCAGGCCCTGATAATTAAGGGGCTTTTTTATTTTCAGGTAAGGAGAATAACATTTCCTTTATTAATAATAATAGAATAAATAATACTTGCGAAGATGAGAGGAAAAAAATGAAGCTGTTTGCCGATTACCACACCCATACCCGTTTCAGCCATGGGAAGGGAAGGGTGGAGGATAATGTTAAGGAAGCCCTTAAAAGAGGCCTTGAAGAGGTGGCCATTACAGATCACGGGCCGGCCAACCCCTTTGTGGGGATAAAGGGGCTGAAAACATTAAAAAAAATTAAAGAAGATATAGATAACTGTCAGAAAAAATATCCCTCCATTAAGATACTTTTAGGAATAGAGGCTAACATTGTTACTGTTTCAGGCAGCCTGGATATATCCTACCGTTACTTAAGGGAACTTGACCTACTTCTGGTAGGTCTTCACCCCGGAATAATTCCTGGGAATTTTAACAGTTTAATAAACTTGACTTTTAAAAATTGGAGTGCACCTTTTTACCGGAAAATAAAAGAGGATGTTCGCCGAACAAATACCCTGGCTCTTATCAATTCCTTGAAAAAATACCCCGTCAACATGGTGGTACATCCGGGACTAAAATTAAGCATTGATACTCCCAGCCTGGCTAAAGAATGCGCTTCCCGGGGGGTAGCCCTGGAGATTAACAACTCCCATGGAGAAAAAACCCGGGGATACCTGGCGGCAGCCCTTCCCTGGGGGGGAAAGTTTGTTATTAACAGTGATGCTCACTCTCCCGAGGAGGTTGGTGATCTGGAAGAAGGGCTAAAGCTGGCCTTAAGTCTGGGATTAGGGGAAGACAGAATAATTAATGCCCGTTA
>SKLX01000214.1 GCA_007121375.1 Bacillota bacterium
TAGGAGGGATAAATATACTCCTGCTCTTCCATCGTTACTGAATAGGTGTGCTCTTCTGACATTAATGAAAAACCTCCTTATAATATAATTAATAAACAACAGGGACAAAAGTCTATCTTTGAATATCATTACAGGAAGGAAATTTTTATAGCCCCACCTCCTTTAATATTATCAACGGAGCCGATATGTACACACGCATATTCATAATATTCTGATAATTACAGACAAAAATTTTCATTTAGGTTAGTTATGGGAAGTTTTTAGAAAGAAAATGAGGTAAATTAAAGCTTGCCGCAGAACTAGAAGAAGCAAAGTAAAAAACAAAGGACAGGCAAAAAAATGAGGGAACTGCCAAGAAGGAGTAGAAAGTTCCTGATTACAGAGGATAAATCTAAGGTAGGTTTTATAATATTCTTTTAATGTTGGCAATTTAACTACACTTACTCAATGTACATTTTATCCCTTAACCCTTTTCTTATCAAATTCCGTATCTCCTTATTACCTCTTTATTTGTCTAAATTTTTTGAATATTCTCTCACTTCCTTCTATTTCCTAAATAATTATATTTTATAAATTCAGTTAATATATTACATTATTCTAATATACTTAATTAAATATAAGCTCTGCTGCAGGTGAAAAGTAATATTCAATGGACTTACATCTAACTCGTTTTTTTTGAGAAAAACGAGAGAATGGTGATGTATTAAAATATAAACACTAATATCACTATGATTATCCACCAAGGCCTGGCATATTGATGCCAGGTCTTGGTATTTCACCCCAGCCTTCTTTTGACAATTATGAAATAGTATTTTATAATGAGAAATACACAAAAAAAACTAAGAAGGAGTAGGTGTTTTTAATGTGCGGCATTGCCGGATGTTTTGGAGTGAAGGATAGGGAAACCATTAGCAAGATGTTGGATGCCATGCCCCACCGGGGGCCCGATGATCGGGATATGCATACTTTTAACAACACAGTTTTCGGTCATACCAGGCTTTCCATCGTGGATGTTAAGAAAGGCCGACAACCTATCCTGGACAGCAGCGGTCGGAAAGGTATTATATGCAATGGAGAAATTTATAATTTCATGAAGATCAGGGAGAGGCTGGTGGGCAAGTATCATTTTAAAACCTGGTCAGATACTGAGGTTATCCTGCACCTGTACCAGGAAATGGGGCCGGAATGTGTTAAAGAATTGGACGGTATGTTCGCCCTGGCCATTTTCGATGGAGATGATTTTATGCTGGCCCGTGACCCTGTTGGTATCAAGCCTCTTTATTACGGATATGTAGACAGCAAACTTTACTTTGCCTCAGAGCTGGGCGCCATGAGCCTGGCCGGTGTGGAGGAGGTGCACGAGTTCCCCGCAGGATATTATTTTACTCCCCAGGAAGGGTTTGTGCAGTATTACCAGGTACCAGAAATTCAGGACCATCTGCTTTCTGATGTAGAAGAGGCGTGCCAGCAGATCAGGGAAACATTCATCGCGGCGGTTAAAAAGAGACTCCTTGCTGATAAAGAAATCCACGTAGGATCTTTCTGCAGCGGTGGTCTCGACAGCAGCCTGGCGGCTGCCATTGCCGCTGATGAAATCCCCCATTTACACACCTTTGTTGTGGGTATGAAGGATGAAAAGGGTGTAGAAAGCGATGACCTTCAGGCATCACGTATTGCTGCCCAACATATAGGCTCTACCCACCACGAATTAATCTTCACCGAAGACGATTACTATGAAGCTCTGCCTATGGTCATTAACAAGCTGGAGACTTATGACCCTTCACTGGTGCGCTGTGCGGTGCCCTGTTACTTTACCTGCAAGCTAGCTGCCGACTACGTAACGGTAGTGCTGACAGGAGAGGGAGCCGACGAGGTGTTCAACGGGTATCATTATATGAAAAATTTCCCCCTAAATATGCAAAACGAGGAGGCCCGGCGCTGTATCAAAAACCTGCACAATATTAATCTGCAGCGGGCTGACCGCATGGGTATGTACTTCAATCTGGAACTGAGAGTGCCTTTCCTGGACGTGGCCATGATTGACCTGGCCATGAAAATACCCCCTCAATTGAAAATCTTATCTAAAGAGGATGGCACTAAAATAGAAAAATGGATTTTGAGGAAGGCGTTTCAAGATACCGGTTATCTGCCCGACGACATTCTGTGGCGTTACAAGGTGCAGTATACCCAGGGGGCCGGTTGTGAGAGCCTTGGCGAAAGGTTGGCCGAGAGCGAGATAAGTCAGGAAGAATATGAGCGCATTAAGGCGGAAAACCCAAAGGCGACTATAAACAGCCGGGAGGCAGCGTATTATTTTAAGATATTCAGGCAGTACCATCCTCAGGACTCGGTTCTCGGTTCCATTGGCATCTGGACAGGCTTCGATTTTGCCGAGGAAAGGGAACAAGTGCAGGGCACTATGGACGGAAAACTCAAACATGAAGTATAAGAATTATGTTGTAAACAATTAATTACTATTAACATAGAACTATTTATTATGTTTCTAGCCTTGCATAAATGGGGATAGTTAAAGAAGTGCAAGGCTAGATATTTTTTTCCCAAAAAGCTGGAATCAATCTGTAAAGAGGGACTTTGTTTATTTAACGATTTTCCAGGGGAATATAGTCCTGGCGGGGTAAAACAGCCTTATAAGCCGGCCGGATGATCTTATTTAAATTTATATTTTCTTCCATACGATGGGCCGACCAGCCGGCAATACGGGCTATGGCAAATAAAGGGGTATATAACTGGAGAGGCAGGTCCAGCATATTGTAGACCAGGCCGCTGTAAAAATCAACATTGGCACTGACCCCTTTATAAATCTGTCTTTCTCCTCCAATGATTTCAGGAGCCAGTCTTTCTACCAGGGAGTAAAGCTGGAATTCCTCAATGCGGCCCTTTTCCTGGGCAAGGTTTTCTACAAAACCCTTGAGAATATTTGCCCGGGGATCAGAGAGGGAATATATAGCATGTCCCATGCCGTAAATAAGTCCAGAACCATCAAAGGCCTTTTTGTTCAAGAGTTTTACCAGGTAATCTGTTACTTTGGATTCATCGGACCAGTCCCTTATGTTTTCCTTCATATCTTCGAACATTCTACTAACCTTAATGTTTGCACCGCCGTGGCGGAATCCCTTAAGGGATCCAATTGCTGCGGTAACAGCTGAATAGGTGTCTGTGCCTGCGGAAGTTACTACATGAATGGTAAAACTGGAATTGTTGCCTCCCCCATGCTCAGCATGTAGTACCAGGGCCAGGTCAAGTATTTTGGCTTCCAGGGGTGTGTAGTGGCTGTCCGGGCGCAGCATATGCAAAATATTCTCTGCGGTGGATAGTTCAGGTTTAGGGGGATGAATATAAAGACTTGTCTTGTCATGGTAATGGCAGTAGGTCTGGTATCCATACACAGCAAGTAAAGGGAATAAAGCTATCAATCGTAATGACTGGCGCAGCACATTAGGAAGGGAATTGTCCTCGGGACAGTCATCATAGGAATACAATGTTAATACGCTTCTGGCCAGGGTATTCATCATATCATGGCTGGGGGCTTTCATGATTATATCCCGGACGAATTTTGTGGGCAGGGAGCGATAACTGTTCAGCAACTGGTTAAAGTTCTTCAGCTTTTCTTCACTGGGCAGCTGACCGAACATTAATAAATAGGCTACTTCTTCAAAACCATGGCGGTTTTCCTGGATAAATCCTTCTACTATGTCTTCTACATCTATACCCCGGTAATATAGCTTTCCTTCACAGGGTTGTTCTACTCCATCAACAATTTTCGATGATACTATTTCAGATATTTCCGTGAGCCCGGCAAGTACACCTTTCCCACTCAAATCGCGAAGTCCTCTTTTTACATCGTATTTTTCATAAAGGGAGGGATCAATAGTGCTGTTCTTTTTACACAAATCGGAAAGCTCCAGGATATCTGATGTTAATTGAGAAAAAGGATTGCTCATTAGTTTTTTCACCACTTTCATCTGTAATTGCTTTGATTATACACAAAATATTACCTTTTTACCATATGAAAGTCCAATAAAGTTTAAAATATAATCAGGTAATTAAATGTAATTATGATGATCTACATGGACTAATCCCGGTAATTGCAATATAATATAAGGGATTTAACAATATATCCTCTCTGGGAATTAGATAGGTCCAGGATAGGATAAATAAGATATGAATATCTGTCTAAGGGACAAGCATAGAAGATTCATATCAGTAAAACAATTAATAAGTATATTAGAGGGAAATGGAGTGGGCTGGATGAAGGCAGCTATAAGGCAGGAAAGAGAAAATGATTACCAGATAACAGAAAGGGTTGTCCAAGAAGCCTTCAGGGGCGCTGAATACAGTGATGAAACAGAACACTTATTGGTGGTTAAATTAAGAAATAGTGAAGGGTTTGTGCCTGAACTTTCCCTTGTAGCAGAGGTTGATGGGGAAATAATCGGACACATTATGTTAACTGCCCTTCCAATTAAAAATGGGAATAGACAGTATGGATCTTTAGCCCTGGCCCCTGTTTCCGTTTTGCCCCGTTATCAAAACCAGGGAATTGGAAGTGCCTTAATAAAGGAAGGCTTGAAGAAAGCAAAAGAGCTTGGCTTTAAGTCAGTGGTTGTTCTGGGACATGAAAAATATTACCCTCGCTTTGGGTTTAAACCTGCCAGTTTGTGGGGTATAAGGGCCCCCTTCAATGCTCCCAGGGAAGCTTTTATGGCATTAGAGTTGGAAAAAGGAAGCCTTGAAGGTGTTTCGGGAATAGCTGTTTTCCCCAGGGAGTTTTTTGAATAGAGAAAGGGACCCGGTGAAATGGAAATTATCTTCTTACAGGAATTCTTCCTGGATATGAGCCACCTCCAGGGGGTCAAAGGACCGGTTTGCCAGGGGTTCTCCTTCTAAAAAGGGCAGGGAAGATTCATAGGTAGGGCGGGGCACTTTATAAAAAATGCCGAGAGGTATTTTGTCTCCCCACTGGCGGGCCAGTTCCAGGGCAGCTTTCCAATCGGTGGTATCATGATTTTCCAGTTTGAAGACCCTTTCTTTATACCAGCGGAAGGTATTTAGCTTGTTAAAGGAAGGGCAGGGCTGTAAAATATCCACCAGGGCATACCCGGGAAAATGGATGGCTTCCTTCATAACTTCTTTAAGGTGCTCCCTTTCTCCGCTAAAACAGCGGGCTACAAAACCTGCTTCCAGGACCAGGGCCAAAGCAAGAGGGTTTAAAGGAGGCATAAGTACTCCCCGGCTTTGGACTTCCGTTATCATACCTGGCTCGCTGGTAGGGCTGGCTTGTCCTTTGGTAAGGCCATAGATCTGGTTGTTGTGGATGAAATGGGAAATATCTGGATTACGGCGGATATTATGAAGGAAATGGTTGCCCCCTTCACCGTAGGAATCTCCATCCCCCGTGGATATAATGACCTTGAGCTGGGGGTTGGCCACCCGGGCAGCAAAAGCGGGAGGCAGAGCACGCCCGTGCAAACCGTTGAAACCGTTAACCTTTAGATAATGGGGCATTTTCGCCGCCTGACCTATACCTGAGGAGATAAGAACCTGATGTGGAGGAAGGGAAAGCTCCGCCAGGGCTTCTGCCAGGGCCTTTCTAATGGCAAAATTCCCACAACCAGGACACCAGGCTGTTTCTCCAACCAAAAAGTCTTCCGTCTTATACATGTTTTTTCACCTCCTGAATAATTTCTCCGGGGAAGAAGGGCCGTCCATCGTACTTTAGAATTTTATGTTCCACCTCAAGGTTTGTTTCCCTGTGGATCAGGGAAGCCAACTGGCCGGTGGCATTGCTTTCTACACAGAAAACTTTCTTTGCTCCGGGAAGAAAAGTTTTTATTCTTTCCCGGGGCAGGGGCCATAAGTCCGTGAAATGCAGAAGGAAAGCCTTAATTCCTTCCTTGTTCAACATATCTACTGCTTCCCTCAGGACTCCATAGGTAGAACCCCATCCCAAAAGCAGAATGTCACCCTCGGAAGAACCATAAAGTTCAGGTTCATCCATTTCCTGGGCCAGCAAATCCATCTTTTTCATGCGTTTTTCCATCATAAGGCGGCGAGTTTTTTCGTCTTCAATAATATTTCCCTTTTCGTCATGTTCATCACTGTCTACCAGAACAACTTCCCCTGGCATTTGTCCTGGCAATGCCCGGGGGGAAATACCATTTTCCGTAAGGCGGTAACGTTTATAAGGGGAGGGTTCTTCCTCCTGGCGGGCCAGGTAGCGGTTGTAATTCAAGCGGGAAAAATCAAAAGGGGGTATAGATCGATGGGTATCGGCGAAGTTCTGGTCAGACAGGAATATTACAGGTATCTGGTATTTATCTGCCAGTTCAAAAGCTTTGTTTAATCGATAAAAGGAGTCCTCGTGGGATACTGCACTCAGTACTGCCCGGGGGAATTCCCCGTGGCCTCCATGAATTGCGTACCCCAGGTCTCCTTGTTCCGTTCGGGTAGGAAGTCCTGTAGCAGGGCCTGGGCGCATGGCCAGTATTATAACAACAGGGGTTTCTGTCATTCCTGCCAGGGATAATCCTTCAACCATAAGGGAAAAGCCGCCTCCTGAAGTAACGGTTAAGGACCTGAGTCCTGCATAGGAGGCACCCAGGGCCATATTAATAGCAGCAATTTCGTCCTCAGCCTGTTCCACTACAATATCATGCTGAAGGCTTTTACCAGCCAGGTAGTTCATTATTCCCGTGGAAGGAGTCATAGGATAAGCAGATAAAAAGCGGCACCCACTGGCCAGGGAGGACATTCCCAGGACCTGGTTTCCGTCCACGTAGAGCCTTTTAGAGGAGATGCCTGGAGAGGGCAAAGAATAGCAGTCTTCACATTGTCTGGAGGCTTCCTCAAAGCCCATTTTCAGTGCTTTAATATTATTTTCAGATACCTCCTCTTTTTTATCAGCAAATATTTCCCTGATGATTTCTTCTGCCTTTCCCGTATCCAGCCCCAGGAGCCCCAGTAGGGCGCCGGCTGCTACTGAGTTTGACATGACGACGGCTCCTGCTTCCCGGGCCAGGGTCTGAAGGGGTATGCCAATACCCCTATTTTCTCCCTCCAGGGAAAAGTAATCAGTGTCGTAAACAATGCTTCCCCTGGGGTTTAAGTTATCTCTATGGTTGAAATAGGTTTCTTCGTTGAGAGCTACTAGAATGTCAATGGTTTCGAGGTGAGTCCAGGGGGTGCTGGGAGAAATCCTGAGCCTGGAAAAATTGTGGCCACCCCGCACCCGGGACATGTAATCCTTTGAGGCAAGAAGATTGTAACCTTCCCGCAGCAGCACTTTACCAAGTAAATTCATGATGGTTTCCATGCCCTGACCGGCTGCCCCTCCTACAAGAATGTTTAATTCCATTTGGGGTTACCTCCTTAATTTGGAATAATTTTAACAGCAGGTATATATCGAGTAATTATTTTAATTATAACATGGAAATTATCTTTCGCCAGGTCCTTTTTGGTACATGAATAGCAAGGTAATAGGATTTGTGATAAAATTAAATAGCCTTAATAACTTTAGAAGACCCAAGGAACTTAAAGGAAAAAGTTTAAGGAGAAATATCTGGAGGATTAATCAATGAAAGATCAAAGTGAGCAGCTGGGAAAAGAACAAATCCCCAGGCTTTTGTTTAATTTAAGCTTTCCTGCTACGGTAGGGCTGTTGGTTATGGCCCTTTATAATATAGTGGATGCCATCTATATCGGCTGGGGAGTAGGCCCCATGGGAGTAGCGGCCCTTTCCATTGCTTTTCCCGTCCAGATGCTGGTAACGGCCCTGGGGGCAGCCGTGGGTATTGGGGGAGGCTCTGCTATTTCCAGGAGGCTGGGATCGGGAGAAAAGGACCGGGCTAACAGGGTATTGGGAAATGTTATTTCCATTCTCCTAATGATAAGTGCCCTGGGAGTCATTTCTGGCTTATTGTTTCTTATTCCCATGCTGTATCTATTCGGTTCCAGTGATACTATTTTACCCTATGCAAAGGATTACGTGGAAATTATTCTCTATGGGGTAATCTTTTTTGCCACTATTTTTACTTTAAACAATATTGTCAGGGCAGAAGGTAATGCTAAAATAGCTATGTTTGCCATGATATTGTCTGCAGGAATAAATATTGCTGTGACCCCTATTTTTATTTTTATGCTGGACATGGGGATGCGGGGAGCAGCCTATGCCACTGTTTTGTCCCAGGCTTTAGGGGCTATTTACCTGGTATATTACTTTGCTTCGGGGAAGAGCAGCCTTTCCTTCAAGTTTACTTACCTGGTTCCCAGGTCAAATATCATTAACGAAATTCTGTCCATTGGTTCTTCGGCTTTTGCCCGCCAGTCCTCTTTAAGCATTATGTTAATAGTGGCTAACAATGTTTTAATTATACACGGGGGAGACCTGGGGGTCGCTGTTTTTGGCATTATAAACCGCATAATGTTGTTTACTATTATGCCCTGTATGGGAATTGTTCAGGGGGTGCTGCCCATCGTGGGATATAATTATGGAGCCAACCAGCACCAGCGGGTCAGTGAAGCCATACTTTTAGGCATGAAGGTATCTACCATTATTGTTTCTGTTACTTTCCTGGTAATAATGTTCTTCCCTCAACTCCTTATGTCAATTTTCACAGGGGAGGGGGAGATAATTGAAATGGGCCAGCGTGCCCTGCGCATCATTTTCGTACTTTCCTTTACAATAGGTATTCAGTTGGTCTCGGGGGCGGTTTTCCAGGCCATAGGAAGGGCCCGGGCAGCCTTTATCCTGTCCGTAGCCCGCCAGGGGCTTTTTTTGCTTCCCATGCTCCTTTTACTGCCATTAGGATTTCAGCTAACGGGAGTATGGCTGGCCTTTCCCCTGGCAGACCTTTTTGCCTTCCTCCTGGCCCTGTGGTACATTAAAACTCACCAGGACCTTTTCTTTTCAGGAAAGGGGGAGAAATGGGCTTACGGCATAAAGGGTAGTGACCATTTCCCTTAAGGGGTATATATGTTGTTAGGACAGGTATAAATAGCCATCTGATCCTGGTAATCACCGGGGGTAGATGGCTATTTCTAATTTAAAGGCCAGTGCTGTGGCCTCCAGGATTTAATTTTAAAAAAAATTTTTTATATAGAAGGGATTGAAGAGAAGAAGTAGAACATAAAGGGATAAAGTAGATGAACTTAGTCCACTTAAACAGAAAGGAAAAGATTTTTATGCAGATAACTCGTCAATCAGAATATGCTGTCCGTACTTTAATGGAACTTTCTCAAATACCCCCGGCGGCCATGATGTCCACCAAAAAAATTTCGGAAAACCAGGAAATACCCGAAGTCTTTTTAAAAAAGACCATCCAACTCTTGGATCGGGCCGGGCTGGTAGCTACCCGGAGGGGCAAGGAGGGAGGGGTACGCCTTTCTGTGTCTCCAAAAGATATTACTATTGCTGATGTATTGAAGGCCATAGAAGGGGAAATAGCCATAAACCCCTGCCTTTCCGGTAAAAACTACTGCAAAAAGGAGGGAGCTTGCCCAGTACGCAAGGTTTTAGGGCGGGCCCAGAAGGCTATGTTGGTTGAACTGGGAAAGGAGACTTTTGCTGACCTGGTTAAAGGAAGGGTTCAGGTGGAACAGGTGGAAGGATGAAGCGGATACAGTGAGTGCCGGATTTGGTTTAATGTTTGGGAATGACAGGAAAAGGAAATTATAATTATTTGGAAGGAGGAAAATATAATGTTTTGTAACCAGTGTGAACAAACGGCCAAAGGAGTAGCCTGTACCAAAAAGGGAGTGTGTGGAAAAACCCCGGAGGTGGCTGCCTTACAGGATTTGTTGATTAACACCCTCAAGGGCCTTTCTCTTTATGCCCGGGAGGGACGTAAAGCCGGGGTAGTGGATGAAAAAGTAAATCGCTTTACGGCAGAAGCCCTTTTTACCACTTTGACCAATGTGAACTTTAATCCTGAAAGGTTCCAGGAATATATCAACAATTCTGTGAAAATTACTAGGGACTTAAGGGATAAGGTAAAGGAATCCGGGGGCCAAGTGGATTTTGCGGAGGCTTCTGCCTCCCTTGAACCTGCCAAAGACCTGGAAGCCCTTATCAAGCAGGGAGAGGATATGGGACAACCCTGGGACCAGGAAGCTCCCGAAGATATCCAGTCCCTGCAGCAAGCGGTGCTGTTCGGCCTTAAAGGAGTGGCTGCCTATGCTTATCATGCTGCAACTTTGGGGAAAGAAAAGGATGAGATATATGCCTTTATACATGAGGGGCTTTCTGCTTTAGATTCGGGAGATTATTCCCAGGAGGAATGGTTGGGAAAGGTTCTAAAGTGTGGTGAGATAAACCTGAAGACCATGGAACTTCTGGATACAGGCCATACGGATTATTTCGGTCATCCCGTTCCCACGGAGGTGCCCTTAGGGCATAAGAAAGGTAAATGTATCCTGGTGTCGGGCCACGACCTCGAGGAATTGAAGGAAATTCTAGAGGAAACGGAGGGCAAAGGGATTTATGTGTATACCCACGGAGAAATGCTCCCTGCCCACGGTTACCCGGAGCTGAAAAAGCACCAGCACTTTTACGGTCATTATGGTACCGCCTGGCAGAACCAGAGGAAGGAATTTGCCGACTTTCCCGGGCCCATCGTCATTAATACCAACTGCATCCAAAAACCCCAGGAGACATACCAGGACCACATCTTTACCACGGAAGTGGTAGGTTGGCCGGGAGCTCCCCACCTGGAGAACAGGGATTTCAGCCAGGTAATTGATAAAGCCCTTTCTATGCCCGGCTTTGAATCCGATGAAGATAAAGGAAAAGTGATGGTAGGATTTGCCCATAACAGCGTTTTAGGGGTAGCTGATAAAGTTGTTTCTGCAGTGAAAAATGGGGATATCAAGCACTTTTTCCTGGTGGGAGGTTGCGACGGGTCCAGGAAAGAACGGAATTACTATAATGAATTTGTGGAAAAGGTTCCTGAAGATACCCTTGTCCTTACCCTGGCCTGCGGCAAGTTCAGGTTTTTCAATAAGAAGCTGGGTGATATTGGTGGTATTCCCAGATTGTTGGACATGGGTCAGTGTAATGATGCTTACTCGGCTATTAAAGTAGCGGGAGCCCTGGCGGAGGCCTTTAACTGCGATGTAAATGAACTGCCCCTTTCCATGGTCCTTTCCTGGTTCGAGCAAAAAGCCGTGGCTATTCTCTTAACCCTTTTACACCTGGGAATAAAGGACATTCGTCTGGGGCCTACCCTTCCCGCCTTCGTATCCCCCAATGTCCTGTCGGTGCTGGTAGATAAGTTTGATATCAAACCCATCTCTACCCCCGAAGAGGACCTGGCGGTGATTTTAAAATAAAGGGCTTAGTTAAGTAAAGAGGGTAGTTTTACTACCCTCTTTATAAATATCTGATAAAGGATACCGTGTAAAACTGGAGGGATTTACTTGTCTCTTATGGAGGATTCTTTAAGCACTTTTTTAAAGAAAGTTTCCGGCACAAAAAACACGACCCCGGCTGCGGGAAGTGTTTCTGCCCTGGTGGCCAGCCTGGGGATAAGCCTGGCGGTTTTGGCGGGAAACTTGACCATTGGCCGTCAAAAGTACATGGATTTACCTGAGGAAGTAAAAAAAGATTTGAAGGAATCTTATGAAGGAATTACTTCTGCAAACCAAAGGCTTAATGAATTAATTGATGAGGATAAAAGGGCATACGACCAGGTTATTTCTGCCTTTAAAAGGCATAAAGAAGGGAAAACGGATTTAAAGGAAAAAGAAAGGGAACTGGAGCAGGCAGATAAAGGGGCATTAGAGGTACCCCTTCAAATTGCCAGGGAGTCTTTAAAAGCCCTTAAACTTATGGAACCCTTTGTGAAGTATGGAAATCCTAATTGCAGGGCTGACCTGGCGGTAAGCGTAATCAACCTTCATGCCGGGCTGGAGGGAGCCCTTGCCATTGTTGCCAGCAATTTAAAAAATTTAAAGGAGGAAGAGGAAAAAGTACAGAAACATAATGAATGGGATAAGTTAAAGCTTGAAGGTAAGCAATTAAGAAAGGAATTATTAGAGAAGGTCCAGGAGTAACAATTAAACAGAATCCGCTTAGAAAAGAAGGAGGCAATGAAATGAGTGATATAACCGGGCAGGTAATAGGGTTAAAGGATTTCATTGAATACCAGGAGGGCTCGGTAGTAAGTAAAGAAGTCATTAGAAAAGATACGGGAACAGTTACCCTTTTTGCTTTTGACCAGGGACAGGGTTTAAGTGAACATACGGCCCCTTATGATGCCATGGTTTACCTACTGGAAGGGAAAGGGGAAATAACTATTTCCGGTAAATCCTTTATGGTGAAGGAAGGAGAAATGATTATAATGCCGGCTAATGAGCCCCATGCCTTGAAAGCTGTAGAAAGGTTTAAAATGATGTTGGTGATGATCAGGTCTTAATATGTGGAAGAATTCCTGGGAATCTTTAAAAAATTAAGATTTTGTAAATATTAAAAAATTGCTGTTACTATTTGCACCCCCTGTGATATTATGAGGAAAACGAAATTTTGGGGGTGCTAATTATATGAAGGATAATAAGGAGAGGCATCAAGGGGATCATGAAGGGAAAGAGATCCCGTTGAAAGAAAAGGAGAAGAATTCTGATCACGAAGGTCATGGTCAGGAGGAGGAACATGCCGGGCATGGTAATGGGGAAGGTCATGATGACCACGCTGCCCATTCACCGGAAATGTTTCGCAGCCGTTTCTGGATAAGCCTTATTCTTACCATTCCTGTGTTGATTTACAGTCATCATATCCAGATGTGGTTTGGTTTTCAGCCTCCTCCCTTTCCCGGTTCCGAGCACCTGCCTTTTTTGCTTAGTACTGTAATATTCTTTTATGGAGGGATAGTTTTTCTTCGGGGTGGTCGGAAGGAACTTTCGGATAGAAAACCCGGGATGATGACCCTTATCAGCCTGGCCATACTGGTGGCTTATGGATACAGCCTAATGGTAACCCTTGGGTTTCCCGGGGAGGAACTTTACTGGGAACTGGCAACCCTGGTGACCATTATGCTCCTGGGCCACTGGCTGGAAATGAATGCCGTTCAGGGGGCCCAGGGAGCCCTTAAGGAGATGGCCAAGCTTCTCCCCGACACGGCGGTAAGAATTGTGGAGGAAAAGGAGGAGAAGGTCCCCCTCCACCAGTTGAAAGATGGTGACATGGTGTTAATTCACCCGGGGGAACGGGTACCCGCCGATGGAAAGGTGGTAAGGGGAGAGTCTCAAGTTAACGAGTCTATGATTACAGGAGAATCCATGCCCGTACCCAAAGGGGAAGGGAATGAGGTTATTGCCGGGACCATTAATGAAGGAGGGTCCTTACGGGTAAAGGTGGAAAAAACTGGGGAAGAAACAGTTTTGGCCGGGATAATGAGGCTGGTGGAACAGGCCCAGTCCTCCCGATCCCGGGCCCAGGGCCTGGCGGATAAAGCTGCCTTTTGGCTGGTGATAATTGCCCTCAGTGTTGCCCTCCTGACAGCCCTTACCTGGGGCTTTGCCCAGGCGGGAACCACCTTTATCATGGAAAGGGTGGTTACGGTCCTGGTAGGTGCCTGCCCCCATGCCCTGGGGCTGGCTATTCCCCTGGTCATCGCCATATCCACTTACCTGTCTGCCAAAAACGGACTGCTGGTTAAAGACCGCCTATCCCTGGAGGAGGCCCGAAATCTTGACTGTATAGTCTTTGATAAGACGGGAACTTTGACCCGGGGGGAGCAAGGAGTTGTGGATATATACACCGGGGAAGGTATATCTGAGGACAAGCTTTTAACCCTGGCAGCCGGGGTGGAGTCGGATTCAGAGCATATGATTGCCCGGGCCCTGGTTAAATCTGCCCAGGAAAGGGGGCTTTCCATTCCTCAGGCCTCTTCCTTTGAAGCCATGGCAGGAAGGGGTGTTAAAGGAGTAGTAGAGGGCCAGGAAATTTATGTGGGGGGACCCAATCTTTTAGAAGAAATAAACATATCCCCTGGAGAATACTGGAGACAGGCCTGGGAAAAAGCAGAAAAAGCCGGTCAGACCATCATATATGTCCTTTCCCAGGGCAAAATACTGGGGATGTTAGCCCTGGCCGATGTGGTTCGGGAGGAATCCCATGAAGCGGTTCAGGCCTTAAAAAAATATGGGATTCAGGTCTTCATGCTTACCGGGGACAGTTCGGCGGTAGCTGAAAAAGTGTCCAAGGAACTGGGTATTGATCGTTACTTTGCCGGAGTTTTGCCTGAGCATAAAGCTTCCAAAATTGAGCAGTTAAAAGAAGAAGGTTACCAGGTGGGTATGGTGGGAGACGGGATTAATGACGCTCCTGCCCTGGCGGTGGCCAAGGTGGGGGTTGCCATCGGAGCCGGGACGGATGTAGCTGTAGAATCAGCGGGCATAGTTCTGGTCCGTGATGATCCCCGGGATGTGGTTAGGCTGATAAAACTATCCCGGGCTACCTATGGCAAGATGCTGCAAAACCTGGGTTGGGCAGCGGGATACAATGTAGTTATCCTTCCCCTGGCAGCAGGGGTTCTGGCCCCCGTAGGCTTCATTATGCCCATGGCTCTGGCGGCCGTCGTCATGTCTGCCAGTACCATAATCGTAGCCCTTAATGCCCAACTGTTAAGGCGTATTAACCTGGACCAGTTATAACGGCGAGGGTAAGATATAACTAAAATTAGAGGGGAGAAGGTTTTGGATAAAAAAGATTTTTGGTCTTCCTTTAAAGTAATCCTGGAAATAGAAGGGGAAAAACGTATATCCGGTAACAACCTCTTTAATTTGCTTGATAGAATA
>SKLX01000089.1 GCA_007121375.1 Bacillota bacterium
ATCCAGACACTCTTCATATTTTCCCAGTTCAAATAAACATTTCGCCAGGTTATTTCTTATAGTTACATTATCCTCATTATTTAATACTTTCCTTAGCCTTTCTTCCGCTTCTTTAAACTTCCCCTCCTCCATCAACTGAGAAGCCTTGTTCTGCACCCAGATAATATCTTGTTTTTCCAAACAACACTTTTTATATTTTTCCCCACTCCCGCAAGAAAATGCTAACTATCATAACAGAAGACTCCCACATCTCACCATATAATGTAAAAGTCATATGGTAGTAGTCAAAAATCTTCATAATAAACTAATACACAGTTTCAAAACCCATATAGGCAAAGCTTCCGAGAAGGGCTAAAAGGAAAACCAGCAAGATAAAAACAAAGATGACAATTATCAAGACCCCCTGGATTTTAAAAAAGCTTCCCAGGCTTCCTATTAATGGATTCAAGGCAGCCTGGTCCTTTGAGTGCAAAAGTTCTTCCGCATACCTCTGGACATCCCTTAACTTCAACCCCAGGACAATGGTAATAATCCCAGGTATGGCTCCCACAATAAAGATAAAGATGCCAAAAACAGCGGAAAGAGCCCCTGAAATTATCATCAAGATCCCTAAAAAGCCTGCCCAGTTTTTCATTTCCGATAATCTTTTTTCATCAATCATGAACTCATCCGGTTTGCTATCCAAAAAATTCACCCCCTACCTGTATATGATAGAATAAATCCCGTGATCTGAGGGACCGGTAATGGTTATGCCCCCCACAGGATTATGATTCCGATAAAGAAGAAAAAAACAGAAGCCATTAGTTTTAGATAATCCTCTCCCATTCTTGCCAGGTATTTACCTCCTATAAAAGCGACAATTCCGTGATTGATAACCTGGGCAGCCAGGGCACCTGAAAAAATTATCAAAGGTTCCTGGTATAAGGCGGTAAGGGCTATGGTAGCCAGCAATGTTTTATCCCCAAACTCTGCAAAAAATATCATAAGGAAGGTCTGGGTAAAAACGGGAGAACCCGATCCTTTTACCCGGACTTTATTCTCCTTTTTAAAAAAGGTATAGAAACCCGTAAAGATAAATATGGAGCCACTAATTATAGCAACATACCTGGCAGGAAGAAGTTCAGAAAAAAGGCTGCCTAAAAAGACAGAAAGGGCGATGACCACTGTAAAAGCTGCCACCGTAGCCCCAAAAACCCTGTAAGGTGAATGACGGGAACTCATGGTCAAAACAACAAATTGGGTTTTATCCCCCAGGTCTGCAATAAATACCGTTATAAAAGTAGTGAGGAAAATAGCAAGTATTCCATTGACTATCATTTTAAATTTCCTTTACCTGTAAGTTAATAAGTTAATAAGTTAATACACTGTGTTGTTTTGTCGGCCAGTTCCAACATGCTCCGGTGGTGGGTGAAAAAAAGAACCTGGGTTTTTTGAGCAAATTCCCCCAGCACTTTTAAGGTTTCGGCAGCCCTTATATCATCGAAGTTCACCAGGAGGTCATCCAGGATAAAGGGAAGGGGCTCCTTTTCCTCCAGGTACTTTTCCAGGCTGGCCAGGCGCAGGGAAAGATAAAGCTGATCCAGGGTGCCGTCACTCATTCCCTCAACCCCTACATCCTTTCCTGAAGGGCGCAAGCCACGGATTACGGGATTGTCCTTTTCATCAAAATCAACTTTAAGGCTGAAAAAAGCGCCTCCCGTCAGGCGGGCAAAGTAATCCCCCGCTTTTTTAATAATGGGACTTTGATTTTCTTCCCGGTAGCGGTCAATGCCCCGGCGTAGAAGGATTGAGGCCAGACGCAGGCGGGCATATTCCTCCGTCTGATTTTTCAACCGGGCGAGAATACCCTGGGCTTCTTCTGCTGCTTCTACTGCCTCCAGGGAAGCCCCCTTAATTTTCTCTTCATATTCCTTCCTGGTAGCCCCGAAGGTCCGATTTAGTTCCTCCAGCTCAATTCTATTGGCTTCCAGTTCCTGATTTATATTTTCCAGCTCCCCGGGCAGGGCATCTCCATCAACCCCCTGGGCTTCCAGGATTATCTCCTCCAGAGAGAGGCCGCCGCCCACAGAAAGGATCTGGTCCTCCAGACCCTTAATACCCTCCTGCAGCTTAACCAGGCGCTGGGATTTTTCCTCTGCCTGGGGAAGTTCTTCTTCTTTCTGACAGCCAGCCTGATCCATCAGCCTCCTTAAACCCTCTTCAGCCTCTTCCATGGCCCTCTGGGCCTTTTTGTAGTTTGCCCGGGCTTTTTGAAGCTGATCCTTCAGGCTCTCCTGTTGATCCTTATCCCGCTGGGCTTTATTTACCCTGGCCTGGAGTTGAGAGGCAGCATGCTCCCGGGGTACCTGGATCAGGTCGGGGGCCAGCTTATCTAAGAGTTCCTTCAGGCGGGCTTCAAAATCTGCCGAGTATTCTCTCATTTTTTCCAGGGAGGCTTCTTTCCGGGCTATTTCTGCCTTTTTTTGAAACAGCTCTTCCAGCTTGTCCAGGTAAGAAGCGGCAGTTTCCGTGGTTGTCGTTTCAGAAAGACCCGCCTTTTTTAGAATCCGGTACCATCTTTCCTTCCAGCTGTCCAGGGCCTGTCGTGCTTCCTTCCCCTGGCGATAAACGCTTTTCAGGTTTTCTTCTATCTCCCTGGATACTTCCTGGATTCTTTTCATTTCATTTTCTGCTTCCCGGTATTTTTCACAGATATCCTGGGCCCGGTCTATCAATCTTTCCAGGGTCTCCCCTTCCCTAACCCCTTCTTCCCCCATTTTCTCCAGTTCTTTGTTGATTTCTTTCCTGTGGTTATCGATTCTTTCTACCAGGTCTTTTTCCACATCCCGGTCTTCCTGCAGCTTATAGATCTCTCCCTTTATTTCCTGGCAAAGGCTCAACCAGGAGAGCATTTCTGCCGGATTTAGGGGGGTGATGCGGGCCTCCTGCCAGGCTTCAGCCCATCTCTCCTTCAGCTTGCCCCTTTCTTTTTCTATATTCTCCTTTTTATTCTTCAGCTCCTGGATTGTTCCCCGGGATTTTTCCATTTCCTTCATAAGAAGTTTTTTGTGCTCCACCCGGCTGGCCTCATGACGAAGCTGGTCGGCTACATCATCCGCCTTGTTTACGCTAAGTTCGTAGGCTACTTCCAGGGGATGGTCCCTGTTAAATTCCCTCTCTTCTTCTTCCTCCCGCCTTCCTTCCAGCCAGGCCCGGCGAACCAGGTGCCAGCCCCAATGGCGGTGCTTTCGAGCTCCCTCCAGTTCTTCCTCGGTGGGAACCTGGTATTCCTGGCTGGTAAGCTGCTCCTTACAGTCTACAAGCTTATCTTCCTCCTCCTGGATCCTTTCTTCAATCCTGCTTATTTTCTTTTCTACCTCCTGGAATTGCCCTTCAAAAGAACGCACCGTTTCAGAAAGGGGAAGGGGTAGAGCCAGGAGTTCTTCCAGGGTACCCGACCAAAGGTTTAAAGAATTGACCTTCTTATTCAATCTTTCTTCCAGGCTGTTAACCCTGGAACGGATCCTTTTTACTTCTCCCTCCAGGTCTCCCCCTTTCCTGGCCCTGGTCAAGGCATTTTGCAGGTTTTGAAAGTTTTTTTGGGGTCCGATTTCTTCTTTTTCCCTGTTTTTTTCCTTTAAGGAATCCTGGAGCCTTTCTGCTTCTTTCCGGGCAGAATTATAATTCTCATTAAGGAGGGGATAATCTTTGATCAAATTTTTCATTTCTTCCATCTGTTCATGGGAAAGCCTCAGGCTCTCTGCCTCCTCCAGGGAAGAAAGACCGGGATTTAGCTGCCGCAGCAGGGCCAGGGCTTCTTCCTGGAGCTCTTTCTTTTCCCCTTCCCGGGCAGGAATTTCTTCAAGATGATTATGGTAAGTATCCAGGCGCCTGTAGAGGGCAGAAATATCTTCCCCATACTTTAAAATTTCTTCATGGACATCAATCTGTTCCAGTTTTCCTTTCAAATCCTTTATTTCCTCCCCGGCTTCTCTTTGGTGGCGCCGGGCTGTATTGCGTTTATTAATGAATTCCAGTCGCTCTTCTTTAAAGTCCGGGGAAAGGAGGGGGACATCTCCCAGGGAATTTATTTCCTCCAGGTATTCCTTTCTCCGGGCCAGGAGGGGCAGAGTGTTCTTTAACCTCTCCAGCCGGGACTTTTCCTTCATTAACTCCCTCTCCTTAGCCTTTAATTCATCCACCCTCCTCTTTTCTTCCTGGTATCTATCTTCTAAGTCCTTCCACTCCTGGGGCTTCAGGGAAAGGTCGCTGATTTTCTTTTTAGTTTCCCGATATAGTTTAATATTCTGGTTCATGGGAGGATTGGAGCCGC
>SKLX01000047.1 GCA_007121375.1 Bacillota bacterium
CCCATAGTGATGATTATATATCTTCCTTCACAAACATCCTCAGCCAAATCTTTAATTTCCCTCACCAGCTGAATGAATAGATCTTTAGAAAGGCCCCGGTCTCCATAATCACCTCGACAGGTATCATGTCCTAACTCATGTATAATCAATTCAGGTTTAAATCTCCGGGCCCGGGAAATAAAGGATTTCCTGACCAGCTCCATATACATGTTGTCAGAAATATCCCATCCCACATTTACATCTATTTTTGTACCCGTTTTATCTAAATCTTGAGTGCTGCAAAAACAAGCATGCATAACGCTGGGGTCATCTTCAAAAATATCCCTTGTTCCATCTCCATGATGACTGTCAGTATCTAATATAGCCACCTTTTTAAGGTCATATTTTTCCTTAAGATTAATAATCATGGGCCCGGTACAGGATATGTAAGTACCTCCCCAGGCTCTCTCTGGACCGGCATGATGACCTGCAGAAACATTAAATACAAAGGCATTTTTTAAGTCACCCCGGTAAACCTTTTCGGCTGCCTCAACACACCCTCCTACAGAAAGAAGGGCCCCTTCTTCATAGGGCTTACCCTTTAAATTGTTAACTATCCCCGGGTCATGAACTTTTAAAAGTAGCTTTTCATCAACTTTTTGGGGCTTTATTAGTTCCACATTATCTTTTTCCAAAACCTCTTTCATGGTTTCCGGAAACCTGGAAAACTTGCTACCCATGATAGGCCAGTAATTTGAAGCATAAATAGGGTGAAAAAAGACTCCTGTCTTCAATGTAACACCTCCTCATATCATTATATCAGTTAGAATAATATAAAAAAATCCCCTCATTCTGCGGGGATTTTTCCAATCTTTTAATTTAATTTTTTTGACAATTTTTATGATTGTTTTATCGTTTGTATGGGGATAATACTTTAGTAAAAATTAATGTTTTTTAGCATGACTGGAGAATTATAGAATATGAAAAAAAAGCACTTTTTCCTTTTAATTATGCTGCTGTTACTGGCAGGTGTTACCATTTATCGGGCTACTTCCCCTCCCCCTCCTTTTCTTGAGGAAGAACATCTCCTGATAAACAAAACCCTGAATCAGCTGTATTTTTACCGGGGAAATTATATTCCTGAAACTTATAAAGTTGCTTCGGGCAAAACCCCCGACTTAACTCCAGAGGGATGGTTTACTATTATAAATAAAAATAAAGACCCGGGAGGAGGAGAAAAAGTCCAGGAAAACCCTTTTGGTTCTCGCTGGATGGGCCTAAATATTCCAAACCATGAAGATGGTTTAAAATACGGTATCCACGGCACTAATGAACCTGAATCCATTGGAACCTTCGCCTCTGGAGGGTGTATTCGCATGGAAAACAGGGAAGTAGAGGAACTTTACCAAAAAGTTAAAATAAACACTCCTGTTTTTATTTATTCTGAGGGTCCTGTAACTAGGAGACTGCTTGCCTTGTTTGATAATCTTTTTTAGACATCTTTAATCTAAACAAAAAAAAAGCAGCTTAGCTGCTTTTTTTTACTACTTTCCATAGACCCAGTATCCCAAATCTTTTTTATAATCCAACAATTCCTCAGGCTTGAAAAAAAGATTAATTTCTCGTTCGGCGCTTTGGGGTGAATCGGAACCATGAACCACATTGTTTCCAGTAAATATTCCATAATCTCCCCTTATAGTTCCCGGGGCAGCTTCAGAAGGGTCAGTCTTTCCCATCATTCCCCTTGCCAGAGAAATGGCCCCCTGCCCTTCCCAGACCATGGCTACCACAGGGCCGGAAGTTATGAAAGATACCAGTTCTTCAAAAAAAGGTTTCCCCACATGTTCCTCGTAGTGTTCCTCAGCCAAAGACCTGGACACATCCATCATTTTCATGGCCGCCAGCCTCAACCCCTTTTTTTCAAACCTGGATATTATTTCTCCGACCAGGTTCCTTTGAACCCCATCGGGTTTTATCATTATAAAGGTTTTTTCCATTTTTGCTTCCTCCCTTGCCGTTACACCTAGTAAGTAAACAGCGGATTATTATCTTCAATTATGCTTGTTTCTTTTTCTTTAGACCTGCGTATATCCAGGGGCAAAGAAAACATGTGCTGATGGGTTTCTCCATCATAAAACTTTAAATTAGTGATATTTCTTTCCCTTAATATATTGTCTATTTCATCCTTTTTTAATTCTTTAGAATTATATTCTTTGGAAGCCAGGGTAAATCCCCAGGAGACATCATAAGAAGGTATAAAGGCTGAATAAGAGCTTACATTATTAAACACCAGGGACAGGGTATTGTTTATGGCGCAATGGCATTTGATTAAATTTGGATTAAAAGAACCAGATTGAAGGGCTATAATACCTTTATCCCCCAGCTTTTTATCTACCGTTTCATAGAATTCCCTGGTAAAAAGCAGGTAGGAAGGACTATCATCCAGGGGTTCCGTCAAGTCAGAAAATATAATATCAAAGGTTTCCTCAGTTTCTTCCAGGTACTTTCTGGCATCCATAAATTTTAGTTCAACCCGGGGGTCCTTAAAAGCTCCTTTATTCCATGCCGGAAGATATTTATCGCACAGATCTACAACTTCCTTGTCTATATCCACCATTAACACCCTTTTAACAGAAGGATGTTTTAAAATTTCCCTTATTACTGCCCCTTCTCCCCCTCCAACTATCATGATTTTTTCAGGATGAGGATGAAGTATCATGGCCGGGTGGATTAAACACTCGTGATAAATATATTCATCGAATTCCGCGGATTGTATTTTCCCATCCAGAACCAGGCAGAGGCCAAAAGCTTCCGTGTCTATTATTTCAACTTTTTGGTACTGTGTTTCTCCACAGTATAAATAATTCTTAACTCCATGCATATGGGCCTGTGTTGGGCTGGTATATTCTATAAACCACTTCCAGGTTGGTGCTGTCACTAAAGCCTCCCCCTTTATTGATTTACCACCTGCTTATGAGCTACTTCTATATCGAAAATGCCACGCTTTATTTCATTGGCAGCCATATTTTGTGCGAAGAAGTTACCCTTTATATATTCACAAGATACCCATGGGTCTACAGTTTCGCCGCAGGTAAATATATCGACTGCTGCATACCCCAGTTCCGGCCAGGTGTGAATTGCCAGGTGGGACTCGGAAATTACAACAACTCCGCTTACTCCCTGGGGACTAAATTTATGAAATGCCACCTCTCGAATTTCTGCTCCTGCTTCAAGGGCAGCGTCTACCATGATCTGTTCAATTTTTTTGAGGTCGTTTAATATATCTTCTGAGCACCCATACAATTCTAGCAAAATATGACGGCCTAAAGCGTTCATTTATCGTGCCTCCTTTATATAAGATATTGACGTTCCTTTAAGAAATGTCAAATTAAATTTTAACAGAAGTGATTTAAAAGTCAATGTTTTACCAAAAAATTTTTCATTCAATAAAATAAGCTCTTTTTTCAAGAGCTATCATAAAATTTTGCCTTATTTGTCTTTTTAGCTATGACTTTCTAATTCCTATAAGGATTTCACTATTTGTATCCAGGTAGTCCCCCAGTCTAATTCTACTGGACTGCCATCTTCATAATAATAGCTGGTTGTTCCCTCTTTATTTTCCCAGGTTAAAGAATATTTTTTACCCTTCTCATAAAGGAGCCCTTCTCCCCTTCCATCCAGTTTAATATCCACCAGGGCAGTCCCTGGAACATGGCTGTGAGGAACCTTTTGAACTATTACCCTTTGAGCATAATACTGTTTCCCGGTAGTTAGGTCTTTATGGGGAATTTCATTAATAAAGCGCAGATAAACGCCTTTATCTTCATTTCTTTTTCCATATTCATAAGTGACTATATTGTTGTTGCTGTATTCCACCTTAATGTTGGGTGCGCTCTTTACTGGTATTGTTAATTCCTCAGGTTCTATCTCTATCTTTTCCGTCTCCAGGTTATCTCCCAGGTAACTATGAAGCTTATTAATACTGGTGTACAGGTTATGGGGTGCCCTGCGGGAGGAATCTCTCCAGAGATATGTGCTGCTGACAATCTCTTTTAAACCCAATCCCCTGATCATTTCTCTGGTCCTATGGGAATGACCGCTGTGGGCAACTATTCCTCCGTATTCAGCAGCCTTAACTCCCAGGTAAGGCCTTAGACTTCGCACAGGCCCTATGGTAAAATCTTCCTCGAAGGAAGTATCATATACTGCCAAAAAACGGGTCATTCCACTCTCTACCAAAAATTCATATATCATTGAAGCCTGCTGTAACCCCGATTGGGGACGGGCAGAGGGATGGTTGTTAATAACTACTGTAACAGGGTTTACCTTTTCAACCTTTATTACTTTTTCCTCTTCCTCCTCCTCTTCTTCCTTTTCTTCCTCTTCAATTTCTTCTTCTACTGGTGTCGGCGGTTCAGCCTTTTCTCCGGTGCCGCAGCCAGAAAAAAGGGTCAATAACATGGTGGTAAGTAGAATTAAAGACAGTATCCTTGTAATTTTGCTCAATTGAAAGCCTCCCCTGTTTTTGTTTTTAATAGCACAGCTTTATAATATTTATTAATAAATATTTTCAACATGACATAATTATTTCCTTTTATCGTGAGGAAAATTATCGTGAGGAAGATTGTTGACAAATAACACCGGGGTAATTATAATATTGATTATTGACATGAGAATAACACGCTTGTTAGGTGAGGCTCCTAAATGAAAACAGGCTGCTGCCCAGAAATGTCCAGAGACACCAATGGGTAGAACAGGCATGATCGGATTAAGGTCTGCCTAAGGCAGCTGACCCCCTAGGGTCTACGTCATATAGTGCCAAAGCCATGACGAGGAGTATTATTTAGAATCTTTTTGATGTTTTTATTTAATATTTTTGAATAATACGGCTCCTCTGAGCCGTATTATTATTTTAAAATTAATAACCTGTATAAAGGGGGTAAAGGATATGGTAGACTTCAAGGACATTAAAGACTGCTTTGAAAGAAATGATATGAAAACCCTTAAGGGATTGGTTGCCCAGGCAGATATCTTCGATATAATCAAGTTAATTGAAGACCTCCCCTCCGATGAACAAGTGGTGGTATTCCGCTTGTTAGATAAAGAAAAAGCCCTGGAAACTTTTGAACAGCTGGAACCTACCTTACAACAAGAGCTTATTTCTTCTTTTAAAGAAGATAGGGCTATAGAAATATTTTCTGAAATGGATCCTGATGACCAGGCCCGCCTCCTGGATGAACTTCCCGCCCGGGTAGCTAAAAACCTCCTTACATCCCTTTCTCCAGAAGAGCGTCGTAAAACAGCAGACTTGATGGGTTATCCACCGGGAACCGCTGGCCGGATAATGACCCCGGAATACGTCAGGTTAAGACGTAATATTACTGTGGAAGAAGCCCTCAATGTTATAAAGGAAAAGGGAAAGGATAAGGAAACTGTATACACCCTCTACGTTACAGATGATAAACGGAAACTGGAAGGGGTTGTTTCCCTCAGGGACCTGGTGATGGCTTCCCCGGAGCAAAGGGTAGAAGAAGTCATGACTGACCAGGTAATCAGCGTGAGCACCGAAACTAACCAGGAGGAAGTAGCCAGAATACTGCAGGACCGGGACCTTCTGGCAGTTCCGGTAGTAGATAAAGAAAATCGTCTGGTGGGAATTATTACTATTGATGATGCTGTTGACATCCTGGAAGAAGAAACAACCCGGGATATTTTCGATAAGGTTGGTATTACTTCTTTTAGCCAGAGGGAATCTGCCCGCAGCCAACGGTTGGTAACCGGTTCCCTTTGGGATGTATGGAAGGTAAGGGTGCCCTTTTTAGTAATTACCCTTATAGGTGGCCTCCTGGCCGGGGCCGTCATAGGTGCCTTTGAAGAAACCCTGGAAGCCATTGCCGCGGTAGCCATTTTCATACCAGTAATCATGGATATGGGAGGAAACGTAGGCACCCAATCTTCAACTATCTTCACCCGGGCTTTCGTCCTGGGCCATATAAACATAGAAAGATTTGGCCGCTATCTGTTAAGGGAAGTAGGTATTGGCCTCAGCATTGGAGTAGTTATGGGAACTGCCGCCGGCATAATTGCTTCTTTCTGGCAGGACCCCAACCTGGGGATGGCCGTAGGGATATCCCTGGCCCTCACTGTCACTCTGGCGACAAGCCTGGGATACCTGGTACCTTTTATCCTGTTTAGGCTGGGATTTGACCAGGCAGCAGGGTCTGACCCCTTTATTACAACCATCAAAGATATTTCAGGTCTGTTCATCTATTTTTTCTTCGTCAATATCTTTTTAGGTCATTTGCTGGTTTGATTAGAATTAAAACTCATCCTTAAAAATTAAATCTTTAACCTGTTGACCTGAAAGGATAGCCATAGGCATTCCAGCTCCTGGATTAACACTGCCTCCCACAAAATATAGGTTGGCTAACACTTCACTTTTTTTAGGGGCCTTAAACCCCTTATTTTTTTTCTTGTCGCTAACCACCCCGTATATGGCCCCCTGGTTGGAATAATATTTCCTCTGGATATCCTGGGGATGCCATTCATCCTCAACAATTATATGTTGGCGAAGATCCTTTAAGCCCATCCTTTCCAGTTTATTTAAAACCCGTTCTTTAAGCAAATTATAATCTTCCCGGCTAAACTCCCTCTTACCCAAGTGGGGGATATGGGGCAGGATTTTAATATTCTCACAACCTTCTGGTGCCTGGGAAGGGTCTGTCCTGGTGGTTGCTACCAGATAAATGGTGGGATCTTCAGGTAGTTTATATTCATCAAAAACCTCCCGGAAATGTTTTTTAGTATCCCTGGAAAAAAAGAAGTTATGATGGTCCAAATGGGGATATTCCCGGTCAATGCCCAGGTGAAGGACATATCCCGAACAGGCAGGCTCAAAGCTTTCCTGGTAATGGGAAGGCAATAATTCTTCCGATAACAAACGTTGATAGGCGGGTATTACCTCCATATTGGAAATAATAATGTCTCCCTCCACCTTTTCCCCCGAAGCCAGCTGAATTCCCCGGGCCTTTTTCCCTTCGGTTAAAATCTGTACAACTTCACAGCCAGTATTCACCTCAATGGGAAGTTCCTCCATCAATTTTTCCAGACCCCGGGCTATATTATAAACTCCTCCGGGAACATACCAGAGGCCGTACTTAAACTGGATATGGCACAAAAGATTTAAAACAGCGGGAGCATTATAGGGGGAAGACCCCACATATTTTATGAAAAAATTAAAAATATCCCGCAAGTGTTCATTTTTTAAATGGCGCTCTACCCCCTGGGCCATGGTGGAAAAATAATCAAACCCCCGCCAGGCTTTTATAACACCATAATGTTTTAAGATCTGCTCTATATTATCCAGGCCTTTGGTAAAATAACCCTCCTCCACCAGGTCGCTAATTCCCCGGGCGTAATTAAGATATTTTATTATATCCTTGAGGTCATCCTTTCCCAATCCCTGGTTTTTTTCAACAAGCTTAATGGGATCAGCATAAAGGTCAAAGATTTTTCCATCCTCAAAAAAACATTTCCATTCCAGCTCCAGTTTTTCTGTTCTAATATAATCTTCCATTTCCCGCCCGTGGGTTTGAAAAAGCTTTTCCAAAATATGGGGCATGGTCAGTATGGAAGGCCCCAGGTCAAATTTAAACCCCTCCAGAAAGGAGTGGTTCAACTTCCCCCCCAGGTGAGAATTTTTTTCATACAATTTTACTGTATATTTTTCTCCTGCCAGGGAAATGGCTGCAGATATAGCCCCCAGCCCCCCGCCAATAATTAGAACATCTTTAGTAGCCATTTTTATTACCCCCTTGTCTAGGATAAGGACTGGGCCTGACCTGGTGTCCAGACTAGCGGAGATTTAATATCTATGCCCTGCTCCTTTAAAATTAAAGACGTAGAAATTAAAGCTGACTGGTAAATGGTTGGCAATCCGCTCCCCGGGTGGGTCCCTCCTCCGACCAGGTAAAGGCCTTTCAGCTTCCTGAACTTATTGGGAGGACGAAAATAAAGCATCTGGCTCATGGAATGGGCCAGGTTAAAGGTAGCCCCCAGGTATACGTTGTAGTCCTTTTCCCATTCCAGGGGAGAAATGATTTTTTCCTCCACAATATGATCCTCCAGATCCTTTATGCCGGTGCGTTCCTTTATTTTATCCAGGACCCTCTGGCGAAAGGGATCCTTTTCTTTTTCCCAATCAATGCCGCTCTGATTATTAGAAACAGGAACCAGAACATATATGGCCGAGTGGCCCTCTGGCGCCAGGTTAGGGTCTGTAACACTGGCATTTTGCACATAAATACTAAAATCCTGGGAAAGTTTATTGCCCTTAAAGATATCATCTACGTTCTTTTTATAATCCCGGGCAAAATAAATATTGTGGTGGTCCAGGTCATATAATTTGTCCAGGCCCAGGTACAGCATAAATATGGAGCAGGAATACTTCATTTTAGCCAGCTTCTGGGAGTTATAACGGGGTAAGGTATTTTTTTCCATAAGGTTTTCCATGGCATAAGCAAAATCAGCGTTAATAATTACATAATCACCGGTAAGAGTATTTCCATCCTCCAAAAGAACCCCTCCCACCTTTTTATCCTTAATCAGGAGGGATTTCACGGGAGAATTCAAATAGATCTGGCCACCTTCTTCCCGGACTATTTTAGCCATAGCTTCACATATTTTAAACAGGCCCCCCATTACATGCCATATCCCATAAGCATGTTCTACATAAGGAATAATGGCAAAACCTCCTGGGCATTCCCAGGGGGACATGCCCAGGTATTTGGCCTGAAAGGTAAAGGAAAGCTTTAACTTATCTTCCTTAAAGTAATTCCCCAGAACATCAAAAAGAGACCTGTTGGCGCCAAAATAAGGTAAGGATCTTATTAGCTCCCGGGAACAAAGGCTGGTCCAGGAAGTGTAGTCCCGGCGTAAGGCAGGCATTAATTTTTGAAAGCGGTTTTTTTCCCAGGACAAAAATTTATCCATCTGTCCCCCTTTTTCTTCAGGAAATTTTTTATCAATTTCCTCCTGCATGGCTTTGTGGTCAGGGGAACATATAACTTCCCGATCATCAAACTGCAGGCGGTACATGGGATCTAACAGGACACACTCCAGATAGTCATCAATATTACGCCCTGTAAGGCGAAAAACCTCGTCTAAAATAAACTTCATCATTAAAAAAGTGGGGCCTGTATCAAATTTATAAGGCCCTAAACTGACTGGTCCGTTTCGGCC
Organism: Bacillota bacterium; assembly: GCA_007121375.1. GTDB lineage: Bacteria > Bacillota > Dethiobacteria > SKNC01 > SKNC01 > SKLX01. The sequence continues at coordinate 9,220 of SKLX01000047.1, forward strand.
TCCCACTTCTTCTTCCTTTTCCAGAACAGTAACATCAAAGCCCTGATGGGCTAGAATCGTGGCCGCGGATAAGCCTCCTGGTCCGGCACCGACAATTATTACCTTTTTATCTGACATCTCCCATCTTCCTTTCTAATTTACTACAAGATTCCAAAGTTCTTCAACGAGTGAATAACAACGACAAAAAACAAAGAAAGACTCAACCCCACATGGAACAGGTCCCACGACTTACGTTTTTGTGTCAACAGTCCGAAACGCATCATAAAACCGGTAGCTAGGATAACCACAAGAATGAGATACGTTGCAAGACCTGTTCCCAAGGCAGGTGCAAACTCTGCAGGACGACCCATATGTTGTGCAAAATGTACCGATATAAAAAAGAATGCCAGCAAGTTTCCAAACACGTGGACTTTCAAGAGTGTGCCACGATTAACTGCAGTATGACGCTTCATATAGGCGAATACCAAGATGAAAATGAGGAGGAACGTTCCTCCAATGATCGAAAGCCAATGATGGAAGAAGAAGGGCCCAATTGAAAAGTGAAAATCCCATAACCTCATGTAATTGCCAACCCCTACGAAGATGATGATCAGCAGAAACCCTACTGCAAGTCTGAATTGGGTTTTCATGTCCGTTCAACCTCCTTAAATAAAATATTGTTACTTTTTAAAAAATAAGTATCGTAGCCCTTAATCCTTCCCTTCTTATGTCAACATAATGTTCACTAATAACAAGGCGCATATTGCCGAACTGGCTGCAAATATCCATCGATTTATCCCCATTATTGTTTCTATAAGAACCAATAAAAAACTAAGGGAAAATAAAATTAGGGGAAAGTACCAATACTGAGTAAAAATAAGGGCCAGGGCAAATACAATATAAGCAACTTCAATAATTAAGACCCTTTTTAAAAAGGGGTCTCCTTCAATTGATGGTTCCTTTTCCGGGTCCTCTAGTCCACCCTTTAATTTCCTTATTAATTTAATGAAAGCTTCCCCATTGAGCATCTTGTAACATTCATAACCAGCAAATACAGCAGCCAGGATCTTAATAACCATTTAATCAAACCTCACAATAACTAGATAACTTCAGGTGAGAAGAGTTTTTTTCCGTAAATCCTCACAGTTACACTCTTTTTTTAAACTTTTATCCTCAAAAAGAAAGGAAAGTGCTTCCAGTAATATTTCTCCAATCAACGGGGCTTCATTATAGAATATATCTTTTAGTTCTTCATGTTCCCAGTCCTTAACTACTCCTTCTGCAAAATTTACTACCAGGTAAAGGCCTGAATAACAGGCGCCGATTTCTCTGGAAAGATAAACTTCCGGGCAGATGCTCTGTCCCACGACATCAGCTTTCATTTGAGAAAACATATCAATTTCAGAGGGACTTTCAAAATGACGGCCCTCGGTATTTACATAAATTCCCCTATCAAAAACTTTCCGGGAGGATAAATTACCAGCGGCTTTAAAGAATATCTTCCTCAGGTGAGGGCACAGGGCTTCCCGCATTATCAGGAGATATTCACTCCCCAGGCTGACGTCCTTTCTCAAGGAAAAGTCCATATAATCATGGGGAATAACTATATCCCTGGGATTTAACAGGTGATTTATCGCTCCCACTCCTCCCTCGGCCAAAATATTCTTAACTCCTGCCTCCTTAAAAACCCAGAATATCTGACGGGAAGCATCTCCCCTCCTTACCCCCGAGCGCCAGCCATGCATTTTGCAGGTTATAATTTTATTATCTTCCTTTTCCTTATCCGGAGTAAAAAGAATAAAGGGAGGGCTTTCCCCAAAGGGAGTATCAAAAATAAGATTTCTTTCCAAAATTCTTCCCTTAAAGGAGGGAAGATCTTCAGGGAATTGGAGAGAAAAGGTGCTGGAACCTCCAATAACCCCTGTATTAGCTTGAGGAATTTTTTCATTCATTTTAAAATCTCCTTAATTTGATGGATAGTATTCCTTAATAATTCGGTAGGTAGTATCCCTTTGAGCAGGCAGCTTGCCTGCTTTTTTAATTAAGTGGCATATATCTTCTTCCGTCATCCGGTAACTTACCCCGGTAGATTTTATTACATTTTCCTCTATCATGATGCTCCCCAGATCATTGGCCCCAAAGGCAAGGCTTAACTGACCAATTTCCTTTCCCTGGGTAACCCAGGAGCCCTGGAGGTGGGAGATATTATCCAGAAAAAGACGTGCCACTGCCAGGGTTTTTAGATAATCAAGGGGTCCGATATGTTTCCCCCCCATTTCAGTATTTCCCGGCTGAAAAGACCACATGATAAAGGCTCTAAAACCTCCCCCTTTGTCCTGGAGCTTTCTTATGCGGGACATATGCTTTATGCGGTGAATTAGCTTTTCTTCGCTTCCTATCATCATGGTGGCCGTAGAAGTCATGCCCATCCCGTGGGCGGCTTCCATAACCTGGAGCCACTGGTTTGTTTTAATCTTGAAGGGGCTTATCTTTTCCCTTATTTCATCCTCCAAAATTTCTGCCCCACCTCCTGGCAGGGAGTCCAGGCCGGCCTTCTTCAGCTCCCCCAAGGCCTCCTCCAGGCTGATACCTGAAACCCGGGCTATATGGCAAATTTCCGGAGGAGAAAGGGAATGAATAGTCACGGGAAACCCTTTCTTTATTCCCCGAAAAAGACGGGTAAAATAGTCCAGACCCAGCTGGGGATTAAGGCCTCCCTGCAACATGATCTGGGTTGCCCCCTTTTCCACAGCTTCCTCAACTTTTTTATATATGTCTTCCTCTTTTAAGACATAAGCCTCCGGGTCATCCCCTTCCCGAAAAAAGGCGCAGAAAAGACATCGGCAGTTACAGATGTTGGTGTAGTTAATGTTTCGATCAATAATGAAAGTGGCCACCCCCTGGGGGTGAAGGCTATTACAGATATACGCTGCTGCTTTACCTAATTCCAGAAAATCTCCCTCTTCCAGGAGAAACAGGGCCTCTTCTTCCTCCAGACGTTTTCCCTCCAGGGTATCCTTTAAAATATTAGTAGTAGAAATCATCTTTTAAACCTCCAAAAATTCCAGGGGGGGAACCTGTTTAATATAACCGTGCTTGTAAGCCAGGCGGTAAAACTCCATGAGGCCTTTGACATAGTTTTCCTTGAAGCTAAAGTTTAAGCTTAAAAAATATTTCTTCAGGTAAGAAGGGGGATAGGGTTCCCAGCGACCTGCACTTTCAGCAACCTTGTCCAAATTCTCCAGACTGTATTCCATGGAACGTAAAAAAGCCCGGTAAACTTCCCCGGCCAGAAGGGATTTTTCCATAACAAACTTCTTATGGGCGGCCCAGACAGCGTAGACCATGGGAAGGCCCGTTAATTCCTTCCATTCCTGACCCAAATCATAGATGTAGAGTTTATCCTTTAACTCATAGGAGGTTTTCAGGGCATCATCACCAATGAGTAAAGCTCCTTCTCCCTCCAGGAGCATGGGCCCAATTTCCGGGGGAGAAATAAAATAATGGGGAGTGATGCGGTATTTTTCTTGGAATAATAACTTTAATAAAATCTGGGAAGTAACGGAAGTGCTGGTGAGGGCAATTTTTTCCTTGTGGAGCTCTTCCATGGGCCTTTTGGAGAAAAAAAGGATGCTTTTAACTTCTCCGTCAGCGCTAACTGTAATATCTGGAAAAAGGATTAAATCTTTATAATTTCGGGCGTATTCAAGGGAAGAGATGGGACTTATATCCAGGTCTCCCCTGATGAGCATCTGATTAAGTTCCGTAGGAGTACCCTTGGTTAATTCAATATCCAACAATATCCCGTTCATAACCAGGCCATAATAAAGGGGCATGCAGTTTAAAAATTGTATATGTCCAACTTTAGGGCGCAAGGCCATCCTCCTCCCCGTAGACTTCTATTATATTATAGAGGGTATCCCTTTCTACGGGGACATAGCCTGCTTCTTGAATTAATTTTATTAAATTCTCCCTGGAAATTCCCTGTTCCGTCTGAGCTCCGGCTGCATGAGTAATCCTTTCTTCTACCACCGTTCCGTCCAGGTCATCAGCTCCAAAATGTAAAGATAACTGGGCCAGGGGAATACCCAACATTATCCAGAAGGCTTTAATATGGGGGAAATTATCCAAGATAAGGCGGGATAAAGCAATCATTTTTAAATCCTCGTAACCGGTAGTTCTTTTCAGGTGGCTTAATTCAGTATTATGGGGATGAAAGGGCAGGGGAATAAAGGACTGAAAACCTCCCGTCCTGTCCTGCAGGGACCGGAGTTTAATAAGATGATCCAGCCTTTCCTCCATAGTTTCAATATGACCGTAGAGCATGGTGGCATTAGTTTTTAATCCCAGAGAATGAGCTGTTTCCATTATTTCCAGCCATCTTTCCCCGCTGGCTTTTCTGCTACATATCGCTTCCCTTACCCGGGGGCTGAAAACCTCCGCACCTCCTCCAGGCAAAGAACCCAGGCCGGCTTCCATTAAGGATTTAAAAACTTCCTCCAGGGACAAACCGGAGATCTGGGAAAAATAGTCTATCTCCACGGCCGTAAAGGCCTGGAGGTGAACTTCAGGGTTTATTTCTTTTAAGCCTCTAATAACTTCCAGGTAGTAATCAAAGGGTAAGTGGGGGTGCAGAGCACTCACAATATGAAGCTCTGTAATATGGGGGGGCAGGTCTCTACCTGTATTTAAAACCTCCTCCAGGGTCATGGTATAGGCCCCGGGGTCATTCTCATCACAACCGAAGGCACAAAATTTACAGCGGGAAAGGCAGACGTTAGTTAAATTAATATGCCGGTTAACATTAAAAAAAACCTGAAGGTTGGTTTTTCTTACTTTAACGCTCCGGGCCAATTCCCCCAAAAACAACAAATCTTTTTCATAGTAAAGCTCCCGGGCTTCATCCAGGGATATCCTGGTCCCTGAATTTACCTTATCCCTGAGGTTATTTAAAGTGGTGGCATCCATTAATTAAACTCCTTTTCAATTTTCTCTTTATAATAGATTCCTTTTATATAAAGATTTTTCCTGCCAGTTAATTTGATACTTTTGTATATAATTCTAAAAAGAGTCCTTTAAGGATTGCTTCAATTACTCTTTTGTAATCTACTTTTTAAATACTCCTGGAGGTTTTTATCCCGGCAAAAAATATAACAACCTTTCATTCCCCGGGACATAAGAACTTTGTAAATATTTTTAACCAGGCTAGTTAGTTCTTCGGGTTTATGCTTTAATCCCTTTTTACCAACTTTATCGTAATAATCGTCATAAGAAGCATAAATTTCCATATAATAAGGATCATATTTTAAATCATTTCCTATGAAAAAGACATTTACTTTTGAAGCCTTTATGATATCTTCTATTTGGTTTTCACCCTTATACTGAAATGCTCCTTTCCTTTTAAGGCGGTGGGCTTCA
>SKLX01000120.1 GCA_007121375.1 Bacillota bacterium
CTTCTCCCCCCATCCCTTTAATCTCCTCCACAACCCTTTGGGCTTCTGACTCATTTTTAATATAATTAACAGCAACCTTACAGCCTTCCCTGGCCAAAGCCAGGGCCGTAGCTTTGCCAATTCCCCTGGAAGCCCCTGTTACCAGGGCTGCTTTATTCTTCATATCCTTAACCCTCCAACTCCTTTAGTAACTTTTCCAGGGCAGGTATATCTCCTACTGGATAACATAAAACACCCCGGTCAATTTTTTTCATAAAACCTGTTAAGGTATTTCCCGGACCAACTTCTACAAAAATATTAAAGCCATCTTTAATTAAAAGTTTAATGGATTCCTCCCATAAAACGGGATTACTTAATTGAGAAGGCAATAGTTCTTTAACCTCTTCCCCTGTTTTGTAATATTCAGCCTTTACATTAGAAACTACAGGAAAGGTTAAATCCCCTGGGGTATATTTAGATAAAACCTCCGCCAGTTTATCTCCGGCAGGCTTTAACAGGGCGCAATGGGAGGGGACACTCATGGGAAGGAGGGCTGTCCTTTTAGCTCCTTTGTCCCTGGCTAATTGTGCCGCTTTTTCCACTGCATCTTTTTCTCCAGCCAGGACTATTTGTCCGGGGCAGTTAAAATTTGCAGGACTAACTATTCCCAGTTTCTCAGCCTCCTGACAGGCTTCTTCCACTTTATCCCTGGGTAGCCCTAAAACAGCAGCCATGCTACCTTTCCCTTCGGGAACACCTTCTTGCATTAACCGGGCCCTTTTTTGGACCAGGCGGAGAGAATCTTCAAGATTAAAAACTCCAGAAGCAGTCAAAGCAGAATATTCTCCCAGGCTTAAGCCTGCCGCCCCTTGAGGCACCAATTGATAATGTTCTTTTAAAACCATGAATACAGCCATGCTGGTGGTCATAACCGCCGGCTGGGTGACTTCTGTTTTTTTAAGGTCCTCCTTGGTACCGTTAAAAACAAGGGAAGTTAAATCAAAGCCCAGGACTTCATCGGCGGCCAGGAAAACCTCCCGGGCGGCTTCAAATTCTTCAAAAAAATCTTTGCCCATTCCTGGATATTGAGCACCCTGGCCGGGAAAAAGGAAAGCAACTTTTTTCATTATGGATTCTCCTTATTGAATGATCTACCTATCTCTGACATATTTTCCATTATTTTGCTGGCTTCCGTTACAACTTCTTTTATTATCTCCCCAGCAGGCTGGATAGTATTTACCAGGGCAGCGCACTGACCGGCCATCAAGGAACCTGTGGTCACATCACCTTCTATCACAGCCGATTTTAGTTTACCTATACCCAGTTCCTCCAATTCTTCCCTGGAGGCTCCTTCCTCCTCAAGTTTTTCTAGCTTACGGGTAAGCTTGTTTTTAATTACCCTGACGGGATGTCCTGTAGATCTGCCGCAAATTACCGTATCCCTGTCTTTAGCCTTAATAACAGCTTCTTTATAGTTTGGGTGAGCCTGGCATTCTTCAGCGCATATAAACCTTGTTGCCATTTGAACTCCCGAGGCCCCTAAAGCTAATGCTGCCACCAATCCTCTACCATCAACAATTCCTCCGGCAGCAATAACAGGAATATTTACTGTATCAACTACCTGGGGAATCAAAACCATGGTGGCAATATCACCAATATGCCCGCCACCCTCCATTCCTTCCGCAATAATTCCATCTACCCCCTGCCTTTCCAACCTTTTAGCCAGGGCAACAGAAGCAACCACCGGGAATACCCTGGTACCTGCCTTTTTAAAGTCTTCCATATATTTGCCTGGATTTCCCGCTCCGGTAGTAACCACAGGCACTTTTTCTTTTAAAACCAGTTCAATTATCTCTTCAGCATAAGGAGAAAGGAGCATAACATTTACCCCGAAGGGGTTTGAAGTAAGCTTTTTTACTTTTTTAATATCATCTTCAACTACCTCTGGAGGAGCATGGCCCGCACCTATTATTCCCAGGCCGCCTGCCTCTGAAACAGCCGCCGCCAGTTCCCCCGTTGCAACCCAGGCCATACCACCCTGAAGGATAGGATATTTTATATTCAACAAGTTGCAGAGCCTATCATGATTATTAACCATACCTACCTCCTCTATTTATGTAATTACCAGCGAATAACATTAATCCCCCAGGTTAATCCAGCTCCAAACCCGACAAGGACCAGTAAACTACCCGGAACAATTCTTTTTTGAGAGACAGCTTCATCCAGGGCTACGGGGATGGATGCGGCAGACATGTTTCCAAACCTGTGAATATTTGTCCATATCTTTTCTACAGGCAAGTCCAGTCTCTTGGCAGCAGAGTTAATAATTCTCAAATTTGCCTGGTGAGGAATTAATAAGTCAATATCCTCCACCTCAAAACCACAATCCTTCAAGGTTTCTACCGTAAACTCTCCCATTATTTTTACTGCAAATTTAAAAATATCACTGCCTGACATTCTTAAATAATGAAGTCCATTTTCTACAGAACTGCTGGTGCAGGGTATCCTGGAACCTCCCCCGGGAAGCATAAGTAAATCCCCCCCGGAGCCGTCTGCTCCCAGCCGGGTAAATAAAACCCCTTTACCCTCTTCAACTGGGGCCACCACAGCCGCACCCGCTCCATCTCCAAAGAGGATACAGGTATTCCTATCGGACCAGTCAACTATTTTAGACAAAACTTCCACACCTATTACCAGTATGTATTTATAGGCGTTAGATTTGATAAACTGTTCTGCTACGGAAATACCGTATACAAAGCCCGAGCAGGCAGCAAGTAAATCAAAGGCTGCAGCTTTTTTTGCTCCAAGTTTATCCTGAACTATACAGGCAGTTGCCGGAAAAAAATAATCGGGAGTAATGGTAGCAACTATAATTAAGTCCAGCTCTTCTGCTCCTATATTAGCCTTTTCTAAGGCCCGCTCTGCAGCCTTAATCGATAGATCAGAGGCTGCCGTCTGCCTGTCTGCTATACGCCTTTCAACTATACCCGTCCTTGATCTAATCCAATCATCACTGGTGTCTACCATTTTTTCCAGCTTTAGATTAGATAAAACCTTTTCAGGCAAATAAGAGCCCGTGCCAATTATTCCTGCGGAAGTCTTTGATTCCATCTTTACCACCCCAATTATGTTAGAGACAGCTTCTTTACATCTTCTCTGATTCTTTCATTAACCTTTTCCACAGACAAGGGATAGGCTTGATTAACAAGAGCATTTTTAAAGGTTTTTGCGTTAGAGGAACCATGACTCTTAATACATATACCATTAACTCCCAATAAAGGAGCACCTCCATGCTCCGTGTAATCTAATTCTTTTTTTAAATTTTTTAGAGAAGGTAGGAGTAAAAAAGCCCCTGCTTTACTGATAAGTCTTTTTGATATTTCCCTTTTTACAGCACCAAAGAGTCCTGTTGCAAATCCTTCTATAACTTTTAGTATTATGTTCCCAATAAAACCATCACAGATTATAACATCTGCCACTCCATTCATTAAATCCCTGGCTTCAACATTTCCTTTGAAATTCATATCAGCCCTTTCTAAAAGGGGATATGCTTCCTTGGTTACTTCATTACCTTTACCCGGTTCTGTGCCAATATTTAAAAGGCCAACCCGGGGAGAACTTTTGCCCATTAACTTTGTTGCATAAATATTTCCCATAACCGCATAATGTAAAAGGTTTTCCGGGCGGGCATCCACATAGGCTCCCACGTCCAGGAGCATAAAAGAATCTCCCTTAAAGGTAGGGATTACCGGGGCCAAAGCAGGGCGGCTGATTCCTTTTATTCGTCCAAGGACAAATAATCCGGCAGCCACAAAGGCACCTGTATTACCTGCCGTTACCACAGCATTCACCTGGCCTTCCTTAACTAATCTCATGGCAACAATAAGAGAGGATTCCTTCTTTTTTCTCACGGAAAGACCCGGCTGCTCATCATCCCCGATGACTTCTTTCGCATCTTTGACTTTAACCCTTTCCCGGGGGTAATCTTTTAGTTTTTCCAGCTCTGCAGAAACTTCCCTTTCTCTACCAACCAGTATCACTTCCAGACCATGAAGCTCTCTTACAGCATCAACGGAACCCTTGACAATTTCTCCGGGAGCTTGATCTCCACCCATAGCATCTACTGCTATTTTGATCATTAAAACTCCTCCTGCCTACTATACCCAAAATAAATATATGTAAATTAAACCCTATTATATACCAAATTAAAGCCATTAAACCATTATTACCAAGTATATATCATTTTTTTTTAAAAGACAAGCA
>SKLX01000195.1 GCA_007121375.1 Bacillota bacterium
AAAAAAAAAAAACATTCACTCCCCTTATAATAATCATATCATCGGTTCTGCCAAAGATCTTGTTCATCCGGGCGATGGTCCTGCCGCAATCACAGGGCTCCAGATTTAATGAAGTAATATCCCGGGTCCTGTAACGAATGACGGGAAAAGCTTCTTTAGTGATGGTGGTAAAAACCAGTTCTCCCCTGGATCCCGGAGGAAGCTGTTCTCCCGTCTGGGGATCAATGATTTCGGGAATAAAGTGGTCTTCAAAGATGTGAAGGCCTTCCTGCACGGGGCACTCGCTGGAAACCCCCGGCCCTATTATTTCACTCAGACCATATATGTCTATGGCCATAATCCCCAGCTTTTCTTCAATTTCCCGGCGCATATTTTCCGACCAGGGCTCTGCTCCAAATGTTCCCGATTTTAGCTTTAACTGATCTTTATCGATGCCCATTTCCTCCATAACCTCACCCATGAACAAGGCGTAGGAAGGGGTACAGGCCAAAACGCTGGTTCCGAAATCTTGCATGATCATTATCTGCCTCTGGGTATTACCTCCAGAAATAGGGATAACAGAAGCGCCAATGCGCTCTGCCCCGTAATGAACCCCTAATCCCCCGGTAAATAGGCCATACCCGTAAGCAATCTGAACCACATCCTCCCGGGAGGTATTGGCACAGGTCAGAGTCCGGGCCATAATTTCTGACCAGGTATCTATATCTTTGCTGGTATAACCCACTACCGTAGGCTTACCTGTGGTACCCGAAGAAGAATGAATTCTTACCACCTCCGACATGGGTACTGTAAAAAGGCCGAAGGGATAATTGTCCCTCAGGTCCTGTTTGGTAGTAAAAGGCAGCAGTTTTATATCTTCCAGAGATTTTATATCCTCGGGAGTTACCCCTTTTTCCTCCATCAAGGCCTTGTAGTGGGGAACAGACCTGTAAACCCTTTCTACCGTTTCCTTCAATCTCTCCAGCTGAATTTCTTGCAGCTCATCTCTCTTCATACATTCATATTTTTCGTTCCAGATCACTTTAGCGGCTCCTCCTCCACAGGTTTTATTATCTGTAATAAAGGACATTTCGACACTTAAAAAATAATTCCTGCTATGAGAAGAAGAAAAAGAGGGTAAAAGGAAGAAAGGGAGGGAGTAGAACTAGCTTTTTTGAGCTAATTCCCCTCTTGCCTGGAAAGAAGAAATATGCCATTATATATTATAGGGATTGTAATATATAGGGTTACTCGGGAACTCTTTCCATTACATTTCCCATTATATACTATAGGTTTTTTATAAAATCTAACGATCTATTAGGAGGGACATTTGTTGAAGAGAAAGAACACTTTTAAACCGTCGTTATTTATCACTCTTATACTTTTACTTGTTTTTTCCCTGGCCATCGGCCTGCCGGGATGTGCTCCGGATGCTGAGCCTACCCCTACCCCGGATCCTACCCCGGACCCGGATATTGATGATGACAATGATGAGGACCCGGTAGCAGAACCCTTGCCGGATACCAAAGAAGTGGTAATGATTATTGAAGGAATGGAAGAAACAGTTGAGTTAACTCTCCACGAAAGCCAACTGGGATACTATATTTATGTGGATAAAGATAATTACCAGGTAGAAGAGCTTAATGGTGCCGATAAAATCACCCCCGTGGCCCTTGATCCTGACCTGCCGGAAGTCTTCATGGAAATCAACCGGGCAGAAAATATTGACCCCCAGGACAAAGCTTCCCAGTTGAAGTCAGAGCTGGAAGGAGAATATGAAGAGGTTTCCCAGGTAGAATCAGTCCAAAACCCCCTGCAGGGTTATTACCTCTATGCTACCCAGGGAGACCAGGGAGATGATAAGGGAGTACGCTATTACCTGGTAGAGGATCACCAGGGGAACAGCCTGGTCATTAAACAACAGCTCTTCATGGAAGCCTGGGAAGGCCATGGAGCCAGGTTCGATCAAATGCTGGAGGAATTCGGCATTTTGTAAGGTTAATAAAAGTTAATATAATATTTAATAATTAAAAGGCTGCTGGTTAAAATTCCGGCAGCCTTTTTTGATCCTCTGGTTTATCATCTATGGTTCTAAAGAAAGCCCGAAAAAAATACATTATTACTGTCCCTGCTATATCTTTAGCTGGAAGCTGCCTGATTCGAGGTGCCAAAATAAATTGCTATCAAAATTATACCTTAAGTACCCTTTAAGAAAAAAAGACCTGGTGGGGTTATCCTGGACCCTGGCCGCCCTTCTTTTAATGCTCTCCATGCTAATCAAGCCCGAATTAGTCTTCCAGGGAGCCGTGGAGGGCTTGGAAATTTGGTGGCAAATTATCCTTCCCTCCCTCCTCCCCTTCTGGGTCATATCGGAAATACTCATGAAACTGGGGTTTGTTACTTTCCTGGGAGTACTGATGGAACCCATCATGCGCCCCCTTTTTCATGTCCCGGGAGAAGGAGGCTTTGTTGTGGCCATGGGAGTCAGCAGCGGTGCTCCAGTAAACAGCATGATCACCGCCGAGCTCTACCGGAAAAAGATGTGCACAAAAAACGAAGCCCACAGGCTCATGTCTTTTACCGCTTTTTCCAGCCCCCTTTTTATGCTGTCAGCAGTAGCGGTAGGTATGTTCAATCAACCAGAATTGGGAATTGTTATAGCCGGGGGGCACTACCTGGCCAGCCTCTTCCTGGGCCTGGGCATGGCCTTTCTTTATCCTGGAAATGCCAGGGGCATTTATGACACCTGCTCCTACGGCGAATGCTCCCTGATAAGAGCCTTCAAGGCATTAATCCGACACCAGCGGCGGGAAAAGAAGGGCTTCGGTAAACTTATGGGGGATTCCCTTTCCTCCGCTGCCTTCAATTTGATCAATATTGGCAGTTTTATTGTAATCTTTACGGTATTAATCAAGCTTTTTAATGAGGCTGGACTTGTGAACCTGTTATCTTCAGGGCTGGGGTTTCTATTCTCTCCCTTTAACTTTTCCCCGGATATTTTAACAGCCCTGGCCCGGGGATTTTTTGAAACCACCCTGGGTTCCCAAACCGCCTCCCAGACCCTGGCTCCTTCTCTGGAAAAAATTACGGCGGTGGCCATAATGCTGGGTTGGAGCGGCCTTTCCGTCCAGGCACAGGTAGCCAGCACCCTTTACGGTACAGATTTGAGCATGAAACCCTTTGTAGCAGCTCGAATACTCCACGCCCTCTTAGCTTCCCTTTTTACCTGGTTCCTTTTTTCTTCTGGGCTGGAGCTTTCATATTTCCCCCTGGCCCCTGTCCTGGGCCCCTTAAAAGGTAAAGCTTCCCTTTCCATGTTGTCCTTAATCATATTATCTTTAAAAGCAGGCCTAATTGCCTTAACTTCCCTAATTATAATGTCCTTTGCCCTATCCTATTTTAAAAAGAAATGACTTACATATCATTCTACCTAATAATATTAAAAGATCCAGGTCATATTCCATCCATATCACTATTTAATTATTGTATTACCCTGTATTATACAGTACTTTTTCTAAATTTTCCTGTTAATTGGTATTTAAAATAAAGTTAGGAAATATAATTATAAGAGCCTTTACCTGGTTCAGAAGGGAGGGATATAAAATGAAAGTAGTTTATCTCAACCCATTCCTTAAAAAATTTCAAAAGCTAAAGAATAAAAAGTTATTATTAATAGCTTTTATAGCTTTCCTTTTTGGTCTCAGCCTTTATTTGAGCCTGCCTCAACACATCTACACCCTGGCTGCTGATCAAAACCGCCTGGTCCCCATTTATTACGTGGACACTCCTGAAAAAACGGTCGCCATTAGCTTTGACGCCTGCTGGGGGGCAGATCACACCCCTAAAATTTTAAAAACTTTAAAAGATCACGGCATTAAAACCACCTTTTTTTTGACGGGTTACTGGTTGGAAAAATATCCGGACATGGTTAAAAGAATATCTGATGACGGCCATGAAATCGGGAACCACACCTATACCCACCCTCACCTTAATAACCTTTCCGAAGCAGGAGTCCGTAAAGAAATAGAAAGGACCCACCAGTTGATCAAAGAAATAAGCGGACAGGAAGCCAACCTTTTCCGACCCCCCTTCGGAGAATACAGCAATAAAGTCATTAAAACTATAGAAGGATGCGGATACAAGGTAATTCAATGGAGCATAGACTCTCTGGACTGGAAGGAAATTGGGAAGGATGCCCTGGTTAAAAGGGTTACGGAAGGCCTCCATG
>SKLX01000130.1 GCA_007121375.1 Bacillota bacterium
ATAGAAGTTTTAGAAGGTCAGGAGTTTTTATATTCCCGGGATATTTCACCGGTACCCATGGTGGGCAATGTTACTGCGGGACAGCCTATACTGGCAGAAGAAAATATTACCGATTATTTTCCCTTACCAAAAGATCTGGTCCAAGAAGACACTGCTTTTATGTTAAGTATTGAAGGAGACAGCATGATAAATGCAGGAATATTAGATGGGGATTATGTGATAGTCAAGCAACAGTCTACAGCTAGCAATGGAGATATTGTAGTAGCTTTGCTGGAAAATGAAGCTACTGTAAAAAGGTTTTACCAGGAAGGAGATTATATCCGTCTCCAACCAGAAAATGATTACTTTGAACCTATTTTAACCAGGGAGGTAAAAGTTCTGGGAAAAGTTATAGGACTTTTCCGCAAAATTTAAAATAAACCCGGAGGAAGAACATTTATTCTTCTCCGGGTTTATTATCTTTTATACACAATATAAAAAATTAACCGTTTAATCCTTAATAAGTAGCCAGGTACTCCAAAACCTCCCATTTGTGGACCTGGGTTTTGTACCTCTCCCATTCCATCTTTTTTGCTTCCAGGTAACGCCTGTATATATGTTCTCCCAGGGCTTCCCGAATCAATTCATTCTTTTCCAGTTCTTCAATAGCATCGCCTAAACAAGTAGGCAAATCTTCAATACCCCTCTTTTTTCTTTCCTCGGGACTCATAGTGTAAATATTTTCATTAACAGGATCAGGAGGGTCTATTTTATTCTTAATTCCATCAAGGCCTGCTTTTAGGGTCACCGCCAGGGCCAGGTAAGGGTTACAGGAAGGGTCAGGATTTCTGATTTCTATACGGGTACCCATCCCCCGCCGGGCAGGAACCCTTATAAGGGGGCTTCTATTCCTTTCAGACCAGGCAATATAAACGGGAGCTTCATAGCCAGGAACTAACCGTTTATAAGAATTCACCAGGGGGTTGGTTATGGCAGCAATACCTTTTATATGATTTATTATACCGCCCATATAATAGAGGGCCGTATCGCTTAGCTGACTTGGGGTGGAAGGATCATAAAAGGCATTTTCCTCACCTTTAAAAAGGGACTGGTGGACATGCATACCGGAACCGTTGATTCCCATTACAGGTTTGGGCATGAAGGTAGCATGAAGGTTATGATTAAGGGCTATAGTTCTCACCACCAGTTTAAAGGTAGCAATATTATCAGCCGTTTTCAAGGCATCAGTATATTGAAAAGCAATTTCATGCTGACTGGGTGCTACTTCATGGTGAGAAGCTTCTATTTCAAAACCCATTTCCTGTAGATTAAGAATCATATCCCTTCGAGCAGTTTCCCCTAAATCTACTGGGAGAAGGTCAAAATAACCGCCACAATCATGGGTCCGGGTGGTAGCCCGGCCTTTTTTATCCCTCAAAAAAAGAAAAAACTCTGCTTCTGGGCCGGCATTCATGTAAAAACCCATTTCGTTAGCTTCTTCAATAATTTTTTTTAAAATATTTCTGGGACATCCAGAAAAAGGAGTTCCATCAGGATTATAAACATCACATATCATCCTGGCTGTAGCTCCCGCTCCTTCTCTAGCCTTCCAGGGAAATAAAGAAAAAGTTTCCTGGTCTGGCCGCAGGTACATGTCAGATTCCTCTATCCGGGCAAACCCTTCAATGGAAGAACCATCAAACATCATATCCCCTTCTAATGCTTTGCCTAACTGGTCTGCAGGAATAGCAACATTTTTGGTGATTCCAAATATGTCACAAAACTGGAGACGGATAAATTTTATTTCATGCTGCTCTATAAGTCTAAAAATATCTTCCTTTTTATACATGGCAACATTTCCCCCTTCAAATTTCTAATTATCCTGGTTTATAACATTATTTTTATTTCTATTTAACCTCTTAAATACCTCTTTTGCACCTTCAATAATTCCTAATTTAGCATGTTCATAGGTAAGTCCTCCTTGTAAATATACAATATAAGGAGACTTATAAGGGGCATCGGCACTTAACTCCAGGGAAGCCCCCTGGAAAAATGTACCTGCAGCCATCACAATTTTATCTTCGTATCCAGGCATCCAGCCTGGTTCCGGGGTAATAAAAGAATCCACAGGACCCTGGCATTGTATTCCCCGGCAAAAGGATAAAAGTAAATCCGGGTCCTTCAGTTTTATAGCCTGGACAATATCACTTCTCGGTTCATCATGCCGGGGGGATACCTCAAAACCCATTTTTTCAAAAAGGCAAGAAGCAAAAACAGCACCTTTAATGGCTTCTCCAACCATATGGGGTGCTAGAAAAAGGCCCTGATAAAAAGCTCTGTTTATATTTAAAGAAGCCCCTACCTCTTTACCCAGGCCAGGAGCTGTTAGCCGATCTGCTACCTTTTCAATTAATACCTTCTGGCCTGCCGCATATCCTCCTAAAGGAGCCAGGCCCCCTCCCGGGTTTTTTATAAGGGAACCGGCTATGAGGTCTGCACCTTTTTCCGGGGGTTCCTTTGTATCAACAAATTCACCATAACAATTATCTACAAAAAAAATAGAGCCGGGACTGACTTTTTTAATTAATTCTGAAATATTATTAATTTCTGCCAGGCTTACGGAAGGTCGCCAGCTATATCCCCTGGAACGCTGGAGCAGTACTAATTCTGCCCCCTCCCTCAGTTTCCTTTCCAGGGCAGGAAAATCAATATTGCCCTCTGGACCCAGGTTAACCTCCCGGTAATTAATTCCCTTATTCATCAGGGTGCCTTTCTTTTCTTCTCCCTTCAATCCAATAACCTTTTGCAGGGTGCTGTAAGGAGGACCTGCTGCTGAAAGGATAGTATCACCGGTATCTAAAAGAGCAAAAAGACAAACTGCTATGGCATGAGTCCCCGAAACAAACTGCATTCTGACCAGGGAATCCTCAGTACCAAAAACCTTTGCATAGATATTTTCTAAAGTATCCCTACCCGAATCACCATATCCATAACCTGTTGAACCGGAAAAATTGAATTCACTTACCTTTAATTCTTTAAAGGCATTTAAAACTTTACCTTGATTATAAAAGACCTTATTCCCCAATTCCCTAAAGTAAGGTAAAACTCTCTCCTCTGCTTCTTCGATATATCGGGCTAACTCCCATGGTATATTGAAATAACTCTTATAATCAATCAAACTTACTTCTTCCCTTCTATTCAAAAACTTCTTTAACATACTTACCAAGTTTATTTATCCATTTATCTGTCATTTGAGCTTCTACCAGGAAGCAGTTGTCTTCAGGGGTTATCTCCAGCACATGACCCTTATCATGGACAAGGGCCAGGGAACGGCTGTCCTCGAAGGGTATGGAAAAAATAACTTTTTTCCAATCTTCTTTTAACATCATGGCGATTTTTTCTAAAAGAACCTCCAGGTTTAAACCTTTTTTGGCAGATATGGCCACACTTTCAGGATAATTTATTTTTAATCTTTTAAGGGTTAGGGGATCATTTATCAGGTCTATTTTGTTAAATACAAAAATTATGGGCTTTTCTGATACTTCTAAATCCTCTAAAACTTCATGAACCGCTGTCATTTGTCTTTCCATATCCGGATGGGAAAAATCTACCACGTGAAGGAGCAGATCTGCCTCCTGTACTTCCTCCAGGGTAGCTCTAAAGGCTGCCACCAGGTGAGGAGGGAGCTTTTGAATAAAACCAACGGTATCGGTAAGAAGTATAGTTTGATTTCCAGGTAGAACAATTTTGCGAGTAGTGGGATCCAAAGTAGCAAAAAGCTTGTCTTCGGTAAAGACATATGAATCTGTAAGGGCATTTAGAAGGGTAGACTTACCTGCATTGGTGTATCCTACCAGAGCTACCACAGGGTAGGGAACTTTTTGCCTTGCTCTTCTCTGGAGTGCCCGCTGTTTCTTTATGGATTCTATTTCCTTTTTTAAATCAGTTATCCTTTTACGTATTACCCTTCGGTCAACCTCCAGCTTGGTCTCACCCGGGCCCCTGGTGCCAATTCCCCCGGCAAGGCGGGACAATACTTTTCCGCGACCAGTTAAACGAGGCAATAAATAATTTAACTGGGCCAGTTCTACCTGAAGCTTACCTTCCCTGGTCCTGGCCCTTCGAGCAAAAATATCCAGTATAAGGGCAGTCCTATCAATTACCCTGATATCCAGTACCTCCTCCAGGTTTCTGGTTTGGGAGGGGG
>SKLX01000004.1 GCA_007121375.1 Bacillota bacterium
ATAAAGGAGAAATTCATGTTAAATATAAGAATTTTTTTTTTTTTTTTTAAAAAAAATAACAGTTGGATAATATTGTCTTCCCTGATTTTTTTGGTAAGTTTTTTCTCAGGGTATATAGCTGCAGACCAGAACATGGAATTTATTAATGAATTATCCGAACCCTATTTTGAATTTTTAGAGGATATGGCCCGGGATATTGTGGATAAGAGTCCGGGAAGAGGGATATTCATCCTTTTTTTTAATAATCTTTTCGCTTCCCTAAGGGTTATTTTTTTAGGAGTTATCCTTGGAATTCCGCCTCTATTCGGCCTGCTCATTAACGGCAGCATACTGGGTATTGTTACCGCCACCCTGGCAGAACAAAACATTCCCCCCCTTCTTTTTTTAACCCTGGGAATTCTACCCCACGGTATCCTGGAACTGCCTGCTTTTTTAATCAGTGCTGCTTTCGGTTTAAAACTTGGCTACCACCTATTATTTCCTGTAGAGGAAAATAATAGGTGGGAAAGCTTAGTTTTAGTTATAAAAGAAATCTCTAACATAATCTTTTTTATTATTATGCTACTCATAATAGCCGCCGCCATTGAAATATTAATTACTCCTTTACTATTAAGGCCCCTGTCATTATAAACAGAGAGCCCCTTGTGAAAAATTTTTTTAATTATTTATCATAAACCAGCGGAAAAGCTTTATCTCCCCTTTATTTTTTCTGAAAGGACATCCAGTATTTTATGAGACACCTCTTTTTTGGTCATAAGGGGAAACTCCCTTATATCCCCTTCCCTGTTTATCACCTTTACCAGGTTGGTATCTACCTCAAAGCCCGCCCCCGGACTGGTAAGGTCATTGGCCACAATAAAATCAAGGTTTTTCTTTTTTATTTTCTCCATGGCGTTTTTAACCAGGTCCTCCGTTTCAGCGGCAAAGCCTACCAGAATCTGGTTCTTCTTGATTTTACCCAATTCCAGGAGTATGTCCGGGTTAGATGTGAGTTTAACGTTTAGAAATTCCTCTTCCTTCTTTATTTTTTGTTTTTTGGGATTAGCAGGCCGGTAATCTGCTACCGCTGCTGCTTTAATAACCAGGTCAGTCCGGGAAAACTCATCAAAAACTGCCTCCTGCATCTCCAGGGTTGTGTTCACGGGAATAAATCTAATTCCCGGAGGAGGGGTAAGGTTGGTGGGACCTGATATTAAAGTAACCTGGCCACCCCGGCGGCTGGCTGCTTCTGCCAGGGCATAACCCATTTTTCCACTGGAAAAGTTACTGAAAAAACGGATTGGATCCAGGGGCTCCCTGGTAGGACCGGCAGTTATAAGGAGTTTTCGATCACTGAAGTCCTTCTTCATAGTTAACTCTTTAATAACATAATCTACTATCTCTTCAGGCTCTGCCAATCTACCTTTGCCTTCATCCCCACAGGCCAGGTAGCCTGTCCCGGGCTCAACAAACTGGTACCCCCTGGCAGCTAATTTTTCCATATTATCTTGATAAATGGGATTGTTATACATTTCCCTGTTCATGGCTGGAGCAAAAATCACAGGAGAAGTAGCAGCCATGATGGAGGTGGTTAGAAGATCATCGGCTATGCCCTGGCATACTTTACCTATAACATTGGCAGTTGCCGGTGCTACCAAAAATAAATCAGCCTCTTGTGCCCAGCTGATGTGTTGAATATCCCAGGAACGGACCTGTCCAAACATCCTGGTGCCTACAGGTCCTCCCGTTATAGTTTCAAAGGTCAAGGGTGCAACAAAAGCCTCGGCTGCCCTGGTCATTATAACCTTAACCCTGGCTCCATTCTTCATTAACAATCGACAGATTTCAACGGCCTTATAAACTGCAATACTTCCTGTAACCCCCAGAACAACCAGTTTGTTTTTAAGCATTGAGCTGCACCCCCTGGAAGGAACAATTATTTAATGCCTTCTAATTTATTTAATGCCTTCTTTAGTTTTTTCATATTCCAGCTTACCTTGTGAAACTTCTTCCAGGGCAATAGTAACATCTTTAGTTGAATCTGTTTCAACCATAATTGGAGAACCATCAAGGATCTGCCTGGCCCTCTTGGCAGCAGCTATAACCAAAGTGTATTTACTGTCAACCCTTTTAACCAAATCATCGATAGAAGGGTATATCATGGACATTTATATGTTCACCCTTTCTTAACCTGTCTATTAACCCTCTGTTTCTAGAAACTTTGCATTTTTCTGCTTCAATTATAGATTTAATTTGTTGAGCCGCCCTTTCAGGTAAATCATTTACAGTTAAATAGTTGTAATAGTTAACTTCAGAAATTTCCTGGGAAGAAGCAGAAAAACGCTCCTGTATTTTTTCCAGGTTCTCTGTACCCCTATCCTCTATTCTTCGCCTCAGCTCCTGGAGGGAGGGAGGAAGCAAAAAAATATAAATTCCTTGAGAATAATTTGATTTAATTTTTTTTGCCCCTTGAGTATCAATTTCCAGCAATACATCCTTCCCTTCCGCCAATTTCATTTCCACATTGCGCCGGGGAGTACCGTAATAATATCCATAAACCTTTGCCCATTCAAGAAAAGCATCTGCTTCAATCAATTCTTTAAATTCTTTTTCCGTAACAAAATAATAATTTATCCCGTCTTTTTCTTCTGGACGCGGGGGTCGGGTAGTCATTGATATGGAAAAATATAGGCTTTGACTGTTTTTCAATAAAATATTACATACCGTGCCCTTTCCGGTGCCTGATGGGCCGGAAAGGATAATTAGTAAACCCGGGGTCATCCCATCCCCTCCCCCTGGATGATTACTCTTCCTGTTCTTCCTGAGAGACTGCTGCTGCTGTTTCCTTGGAGTGAAGCCTGTGCTTAACCGTTTCCGGTTGAACTGCAGACAGGATTATGTGCTGACTGTCCGTAACTATTACAGCCCTGGTGCGGCGACCATAAGTAGCATCTATCAACATGCCCCTATCCCTAGCTTCCGTTATTATTCTTTTAATAGGCGCAGATTCGGGACTGACAATAGCAATAATCCTGTTCGCAGAAACAATATTGCCAAAACCGATATTAATTAGTTTGACTTGCATCCACATACCCTCCTTAAACTTTGTACTAAATAGTATAACGGATGAAAGCTAAATAATGCAACAATTATTTCAAAATTCCTCCCAATTTAAGTTTATTCTATGTTTTGCACTTGTTCTCTTATTTTTTCCAGCCCACTCTTTAACTCAACTACCTGGCGAGAAATTTCATAATCATTAGCTTTTGAGCCAATAGTATTGATTTCCCGATAAAGTTCTTGAATTAGAAAATCCATTTTCCTGCCTACCGTGCCGCCTGACATTATTATTTCCCTGAAGGCTTTTAAATGGCTGTATAATCTTATTATTTCTTCGTTGATATCACTTCTTTCGGCAAAAATAGTACATTCCGTTAATATACGGTTTTGATCTACTTCATGATCCTGGGGCAATAATTCTTCCAGCCTGTCCAGTAATCTTCGGCGATACTCTTCAATTACCTGGGGAGCTCTTTCCTGGGTTCCTTTTATTAGTTCCTCCATTTCCTTTAATCGCTCTTTAATATCCGCCGCCAGGTTTCCCCCTTCTGAAAGTCTCATGCTCACCAGGTTTTCCAGGGCTTCTATTAGAGCCTTTTCCAGGCCGGGCCAAAATTTAAGAAGTTCCTCCCTTTCCACTTTTAAAACATCGGGATAACCTGCAATTTGCTCTAGCTTAATCTCCTCCTTCAGCTCAAGCTTTTCTTTCAGGCTATTTAAAGCCTGGTAATAACCCCGGGCTAACTCTAAATCTACTTCAACTATTCTTTCCCTTTCACCAATTTCTTTCATGGTGACTATTACTTCCAGGCGACCCCGTGTTACTTTCTCACCAATTAACTGTTTCATTTTTTCTTCTAAAGCTACCAGCTCCCGGGGCATACGAAAAAAAATATCCCTGTACCGGTGGTTAACAGAACGAATCTCCACTATAAATCCTACACCCTGGTGCTGGGCTTCTCCCCGCCCATATCCTGTCATACTTCTAATCATTTTTTTACCTCCTCTTTTTCTCCTGGTTAATCTTATCATATTTTTTACTTCCTGTTAAAGTTTATAAGGGTACTTCTCCGGCTTTTCCTCCTGGCAGGATGGAAGATACCCATAAAACTTTTAATTACTGTTACCAGGGAGGGAAGGGAAGAAAATAGAATTATCATAAACCATTCTTCCCCGTTAAGGGGAACTGTTCGGAAGGCCTGTTGCAACCAGGGAATATAAAGAACCATCAACAGGAGAAGGGTAGAAGAAACCACAGCAGCAGACAGATACAGGTTTTTCTTTAAACTTATTTTCCAGAAGGGAAGTTCCTCGGACCTGCAGTCAAAAACATGGAACAACTGCATAATGATTAGAGTAGAAAAACTTATAGTCCTGGCTCTATCCAGGTCTCCGCTGCTGCTAAGGGCTACTGCAAAAGCAGCCAGGGTAAAAAAACCTATAAGACTTCCCCTGCTTAATATCATTTGCCAAAGTCCGCGAGAAAAAACCCCTTCCTCCTTTAAACGGGGAGGATCCTTCATGATTCCCCTTTCCGGGGGTTCTACCCCTAAGGCTATGGCTGGAAGGCCATCAGTTACCAGGTTAACCCACAGTATTTGAATGGGGCGCAGGGGCAGGGGGAGGCCGATTAAAAGGGCAAAAAACATGGTAAATATTTCTCCTGTATTACAGGCCAACAAAAAGCGGATGAATTTCCTGATATTATTATAAATATTCCGGCCTTCTTCTACGGCATTTACTATGGTGGCAAAGTTATCATCAGCTAAAATCAGGGAGGCAGATTCCCTGGTAACATCCGTTCCGGAAATCCCCATTGCTATACCGATATCAGCCTCTTTAACTGCCGGCGCATCATTTATACCATCCCCCGTCATGGCTACTACATGGCCCTTATTCTTAAAAGCTTTAACTATCCTTAACTTGTGTTCGGGGGAAACCCTGGCATAAACATGTATTTTTTCAACCCGGTCCTCTAACTGCTCATCACTGAGCTTATCCAGCTGGGAACCCCTTATAACCTCCCCCTGGGGAGACATAAGGCCTATAGTTTTTGCTACCGCTACTGCCGTCTCCTGGTGATCTCCCGTAATCATAATGGGTTTTATGCCCGCTTCCCGGCATTTTATCATGGCAGGAAGAACTTCTGGCCGGGGAGGATCCATCATCCCCAGTAAACCTGCAAAAACAAGGGCCTTTTCTGCCGTTTCTTTCCTTAACTTTTTTCCCGGGGGCAGTTCTTTAAAAGCCACCCCTATATTTCTCAAAGCCTGGGAAGCCATAAGGGAATTATTTTTCATGATTTCCCTTTTTAAAGAATCCGTCAGGGGAATAATTTTACCGTGGGAATAAAAATGGGTGCAAAGGTCCAGGACAATATCGGGAGCTCCTTTAACATAAACCCTTCTTTCCCCTTTTTTATTTTCACAGACCACCGTCATCCTTTTTCTTTGAGAGTCAAAGGGAATTTCCTCTATTCTTTTTTCTGCCCCTTCAAAACCCTTACCCCAAATTCCTCCCTTCATGGCTGCTACCAGTAAAGCTCCCTCCGTGGGATCTCCTTTAATCTCCCAGGTGGAATTTTCTTTCCCCCGCCACTTGGATAACAAAGGTATGTTAGCCTTGCTCAAAACAGAATTATTGCACAGGGCGCCAATGGTTAATACTTTTTTTAAGCCCTCATCTTTTAAGGGCCTTATCTCCTTTTTATGTAAATAATATTTTCCTTTGGGATCATAGCCCTCTCCCTCAACCCTGTATAAATTGCCTCCTGCAAAAATTTGAGTCACCATCATCTTGTTTTGAGTAAGGGTTCCCGTTTTGTCAGAACATATCACTGTTGCACATCCCAGGGTCTCTACGGACGGCAGTTTTCTTACAATGGCCTTTCTCTTTATCATCCTCTGCACCCCCAGGGCCAGGGATATGGTTACTACCGCAGGAAGGCCTTCAGGAATGGCAGCCACGGCCAGGCTAACTCCGGCCAGAAACATCTTGTATGCTGATTCCCCCCGCATAACACCCATAAATACTACTGCCAGGCATACCAGCAGGCATAAGGCTACCAGAACTTTTCCCAGTTGAGCCAATCGATTCTGCAAGGGGGTCATTTCCTTATAAGTATGCTGAATCATATGGGCTATCTTACCCATTTCCGTATCCATTCCCGTGGCTACGACAATACCTTTTCCCCTGCCCCGGGCAACCATGGTCCCCATGAAAGCCATATTACCCAGGTCCCCCAGGGATAAACCGGAACCAGATAAAGGTAAGATATCCTTGGTTGCAGATTTGGATTCCCCGGTTAGGGCAGATTCATCTAAAGCCAGGTTATTTACCTCCAGCAATCTAATATCAGCCGGGATTCTGTTTCCCGTTTCCAGGTAAATTATATCCCCCGGGACTACTTCCCTGGCCGGAATACTTTTTTGAATTCCTTCCCTTAAAACTCTTGCCTGGGGAGCAGTTAACTCCTTTAACGCCTCCATAGATTTTTCAGCCTTATATTCCTGGAAAAAGCCCAGGCAGGCATTAAGAATAACAATTACAATAATGATCAGGGCATCGGAGTACTCCTGTAAAAGGAAGGAGATGCTGGTAGCTCCTAACAAAACTAAAACCATTAAGTCTTTGAACTGGTCAAAAAACATTTTAAAAAGAGAAGGTTTATCCTCCTCCTTTAAAATATTAAGGCCCTTCTTTTTTAATCTATTTTCTGCTTCCTTTCTTTTTAGACCATGGCGGGGGTCTACCTTAAAATACTCCAGGGCTTTCCCTGCCGGGAGAAGAAACCATGGTTTCTTTTTCATCTATTTCCCTCCTAAGCCATTTATCCCTAATACATATTCCTGTTAAGGAGGATTAATTACAAAAAAAAAGGCTTTATGCCTTTTGCATAAAGCCTGAATAACCCCTATCGGTAAACCCTTTATAGTTGTTAAAAAATTAAATGTACTGCCAGGGACATACTTTTCTTTCCAGTAAATCAACCGCCACAAAAAGGGCCAGCCCCAGGAGGCTCATGGCTATAATTCCCGCAAAAACTTCCTGGTACCTGCCTCTCATGGAAGCATCCAGGATAAAATAACCTATACCTCGAACGGTAGCAAAGGTTTCTGTTAAAAAAAGAACCGCCATGGCTGTTCCCAGGCTGATGCGCAGGGAAGTAAATATTTTTGGTAAGCTGGCTGGAATAAAAACATGCTGGAAAAGATCCTTTTCACTGGCTCCCAGGGAAACCACAGAAGATACTATTTGCCGGTTAACCCCCCGGACGGCGTCCCGGGTAGTAACCATTATCTGAAAAAAAATTATGAGACTGATTAAAAATATCTTGGAGGCTTCACCTATCCCCATTATCCCCATAAGGACAGGAAGAAGAGCTATTTTGGGGATAGGATAGGTTAAATATATTAAGGGAGAAGCATAATCATCGATTTTTGACCAGCGTCCAATGACCAGGCCACTTAAAGCCCCCAGGAAAAGAGCCACCACCAGGCTTACCAGAACCCTAAAAGTGCTCTGCAACAAGTGGGGTAAAAGAAGGGAAGTAAAGGTTTTAAAAAAGGTTTCCAGGGCTTCCCAGGGCGGGGGCAGAACCGGTTTATTTATGATAAGGAAAAGGAGGGTCCAAAATAATAATAAAAATATTAAGCCCCCCCCTATTTCCAGTACTTTTTTAAACTTTGCTTTTTCTAATTTCATGGGGTTTCCCTCCTTCTAAAAGGGAACGAACCTGGTTGCAAAGGCGATAAAATTCCGGCTTGCTTTTAAGCATTATATCTCCAAAGTAGGGATTGTTGATATTAGCGGTAATAGTGCCCGGGCCTGGTGAAAAAACAACTATCCTTTGCCCCAGGTAAACAGCCTCTTCAATGCTGTGGGTAACCAGCAAAATAGTGGCAGGTGTTTCCTGCCAAAGACTTAAAATTAATCCCTGAAGCTCCTCCCGGGTAATAGCATCTAAAGCAGAAAAAGGCTCATCCATAAGGAATAGATCCGGGTCCAGTGTTAAAGCCCGGGCAATAGCCACCCTCTGCCTCATTCCTCCGCTAAGCTGACCGGGATAATAATTCCTGAATTCATAGAGGCCCAATCTCTTCAATATTCCTGCAGCTTTTTCCTTCTGTAAAGAAGGGGAAAACTTCCGGATGGATAGGCCTAAAACAGTATTATCCCAAACATTTTTCCAGGGAAGGAGGCCGTAATCCTGGAGTATAAGAGCTGTCTTCTTGCGTTTGGCCTTTACCGGCTCCCTGTTTACCAGAACATTCCCGGCATTATGGGAAACCAGTCCGGAAAGGACATATAGCAAAGTAGTTTTCCCACAACCTGAAGGACCTATTATCGCACAGCTTTCCCCTTTTTTTACCTCCAGGTTTACCCTGTCCAGGGCCGTAAGCTTACCGTTAAAAGTCTGGTATTCAACTGTTAGATTTTTAATTTTTATCATTTTAATCTACTCCAAAAACAGCAGAATTTATATATTATAACATTTTCTATTCAGCAAAGGAATCATCTACCAGGTCCTCAAAGGTCAGGTCCCGGTCTACCCTACCCTCCAGCCAGTTTAAATACTTTTCGGCATCCTCTTCGTCGGGGATAAAGGGTTGAGCAAAGTAAGGGATTTCGTAGGTATCTATTATCTCTTCGGGAAATCGAAGTTTTTCCAACAAAAGATCATTATACTGGGAAGGATCGGGATTAATCAGCTCTGCCGTCTCCCCGTAGGCATGATAAAATAACTCTACAGACTCCCTTTTATCCTCGATAGCTTCCTGAGTAAATATTATAACCGAGGGCGTTAAGTCTTCTTCTTCACTGTCCGTCACCTTTGAGGCTCCCTGCTCAACGCTCAGGGCACCCAGGGGTTCGGGCAGGCAGGCAGCATCAATTTGTCCCTGCAAAAGCATTTCCCTGCGAAGGGGAATGGCAGAAATAAACTCTTTATTTACATCTTCAGGGGTTAAACCGTGATCCATTAATATTTCATCTATCATAAATTCTATAATGGTATTTTGTGAAACCCCTACCGTCTTTCCTTCCAGGTCAGCTACGGAATTAATGGTGGAATAAGGTGAAGCTAAAACCGTAAAAGTTCCTTCATTTTGAGAAGTTATCTTAACATCAAAGCCACTGTCCTGGAAAAAACCTACGGCTACAAAATCGGAAATAGCACCATCAATTTTCCCTGCCTGAAGGGCCTGGTCCCTTTCCATGGCTTTACTAAAATAAACCAGTTCCACCTGAAGGCCCAGCTCTTCATAAATGCCTTCCTTTTCTGCCACTACCATGGGCAGGCAGGTTATGTCAGGCAAAAGCCCAAAGCGAAGGGTATCAAGCTCCTGGGAAGGGTCTTCCTGCCCGCAACCGGATATTATAAATATTCCCAGTAAAAGGGCCAGGGTCAACATCAAAACCCCAATTTTTTTAAAGATTTTATGCAATTTTTATCTCTCCTTTTTCAATTTAAAAGAGGGAAACTCCTCGCCGTATCCTTTTATACTAAGCTAAGGGATCTATCCAGCTCTTCAATTAACCTGTCCACATCCCTTTCAGTTATAATCAGAGGAGGTTGGAATCCCAGCACATTACGGCTCTGACCGTTTTTACCAATAATAAACCCGGCATTTTTCATATGCTCTAGAATTTTATCCGTTTCTTCCATGGCAGGTTCTTTGCCTTCCCTGACCAGTTCTGCCCCCAGCATAAGTCCCATGCCTCTAACCTCTCCTATCAGGAGATACTTCTCCTGCAGCTCCAGGAGTTTATCCTTAAAGTAACTGCCTACCCGGGCTGCCTGCTCTACCAGATTCTCCCTTTCAATTACCTCCAGGGTAGCAAGGGAAGCAGTTGCTGTTACCGGGTTGCCTCCTAATGTGGAAGCCCCGGGACGGGTATAAGAATCGGCAACCTGGCTTTCAGCTATAAAGGCTCCTACAGGGGTCCCATTGGCCAGGGCCTTGGCTACCGTCATAATCTGGGGATCCACTTCCCAGTTTTCAATAGCAAACATTTTCCCTGTACGGCCAAAACCCGTTTGAATTTCATCAACTATCAGTAAAATTCCGTACCGGTCCAGAATTTCTTTAACGGCTTTGAAGTACCCGGGAGGAGGCGTAATAATACCACCATTACCCTGGATAGGCTCGGCAATCATGGCTGCCACATTCCCTGATGTACTGGTCTGGATTACGGCTTCCACCTCTTTGGCGCAAGCCAGGTCACACTCCGGGTAAGTTCCCCCAAAGGGACACCGAAAGCAGTAAGCATTAGGTATAAAGCTAATTCCCCCTACGGGATTGGGGTCTGTTCTCCAAAAAGATAAACCTGTCAGGCTCATGGTAAAATGGGTTCGGCCGTGAAGCCCATTCCTTAAACTGAGAAACTCAGAATTACCAGTATACAGCTTGGCTAACAAAGCCGCCCCTTCGTTGGCTTCCGTACCGCTGCTGCAAAAAAAGCTCTTCTTCAGGCTACCCGGGGTAACCTGGGCCAGTTTTTCTGCCAGGTCAACAATAGGTTGGGTAAGGTATATGGTGGTGGTATGCTGCAGGGTCTTTACCTGCTGGCAAATCTTTTCTGTGATATAAGGATGGCAGTGACCTGCTCCTACCACTGAAACACCAGAAAAAAAGTCCAGATATCTCTTTCCTTTATGATCATACAAATATTTACCTTCACCCTTTACTAACTGCATTGGCTCCTGGTAGAAATGATAAACACAAGGAATCATATACTCTCGTTTTTTTTCAATTATTTTTTCAGGGCCAATGTAATTTCCTTCCACAAAAAGTCCCTCCCTCTTATTTTGATTTAATTAATTTAAAAGAATATTCTATGGAATTATTTTTCTCCCCTTTATCTGGTTTTGATTTAACACCTTTTAAGTAACCCCCAAACCCAAAGGTGACATCAGGACAAAGCTTTTTCAACTTCCTCCAATCTTCCATGTCAAACCAGTATTCCTCCGGGTATTTTTTGATGAAATCTAAGTTTTTACGGTAAAGTTCCGTCAGGGATGCTATTATTTCCCAAGGACAGGTTCTTAAATCAAGACGAAAGCTTCCAATCCCGGCTTTAACAAAGGGCTTCATAAAAGGAAGGAGTGCCACCTCCCGGCCTAAAAAGACATGATTGCGGCAGTTTTCATCAACTTCTAAAGGATGCTCCAGGCCCTTTTCGTCCATAAGGGAAAGCTTACCTTCCCGGCAGGGATAATTACATACCTCCCACCAGGAGGAACCATGAAGAAGGGCAGCCGGAACACAATGATCCATTACCATAGCGGTGAGGGGACCATGAGCTATAATTTCAAAGGGAAGGGAAGCCTTTTTGGTTAAAAGAAAAGAGTGCTTATAATATATTTCCGGCTGAAGGGTTAACTCCTTGACTCCCAGCTTTTTTAACTGCTCCACAGAAAAAGTATTAATAACATTAAGGTAGGCATCACCATAAATATCCAGGTCCTTTAGCTGACGAGCCAGTTGAAGGGTCCCCAGGTTCCCCACCATGATCCCTGAAGGTTTCCAGGATACAGCACGGGATAATAATTCTTTAACCCGGGGCACCTCCTTGCCCTGGGTAATACGGGGGGTGGTTATCACTCCTTCAACTTCCTTATCCCTGCAGTAATCCAGGGCATACTGGAGATCCGCCAGGGACCATTTACCCCCGGAGCTAATAAACGTTTCCCCACCTATATAAACCCGGTCTGCGCCTCCCTTAATTGCCTCCAGCATTCCTTTAATATTCCCAACCCTGACGGATAAAAGGGGGTGATTAATCTTTTTACTGCCTTCTCCCAGGTCTTCAAATATCCCACCTGCTATATCCTCTTCCTTAATTTCCTTTTCCCTGATGGCATGACTAAAAAAACGGGGCTCCCTCTCTCCACCGTAACCAATGGAAGAAGGGCCGGGATTGTTAAAAGCGTACATGCTGCTAAAATCCCTTATCCTTTGAGAATAAAGTTCCTGCCAGTCACTTTCACTGGTGGTGTAACCTGTTGGATCTTGATAATACCTGTCCAGGGCCCGGCGATAGGCTGAAACCACCCTCTTTAAATAATCAGCTGTCCGCATGCGCCCCTCAATTTTTAAGGAGCAAATTCCCGAATAAGTCATTTCCGGAACAAAAGGTAACATACACATATCCTTAACGGCCAGCATATGTTTTTTGCCGGAAGAAAGGTTCAGGGTTCTTTCCTTTGACCTGTCCCATAAATCAAAATTCCAGCGGCAGGGTTTTTTGCATCGTCCCCGGTTACTGCTTTCCCCAAAGACCATACCGCTGTGATAACACTGGCCGCTCTGGCACACACACATATCCCCGTGGATAAAATACTCCAATTCCATACCCGTAGCGTCATAAAGGTTCCTGGCTTCCTCCAGGGAGATCTCCCGGGAGAGAATTACCCTGGAAACTCCCAGTTCTTTTAAAAGATTAATGGCTGGTTCATTATGGATATTCATCATAACGCTGGCATGAAGAGGGAGGTTAATGCCCAGGTCCCTGATATGTTTAATTAATCCCAGGTCCTGTACAATAAGGGCATCAGGTCGAACCTTTTTTAAAAAAAGCAAATAAGGCTCCAGTTCCTCCATCTCTTCATCAAAAAGGAGATTATTCACCGTAATATAAACCTTTACCCCTTTACCGTGGGCATATTTTACGGCAGCATTAATTTCTTCAGGAGTAAAGTTAAGATCTCGCCGAAACATACGCATGTTATGTTTTTTGCTTCCCAGGTAAACAGCGTCAGCACCCGCGTCTATCACTGCCTCCATGGCCTCCCACTTACCTGCGGGGGCCAAAAGCTCTAATTTTTCTTTATTCATCCATAAGAACCTCCTCGGTTAAGGAACCTGAATTAGTAAGTGGCTGCAGTTTCTTCCAGCAAGGAACCAGGTATTTTTAATTCCAGGTATCCTGCCGTGTCTAAATTTAATATCAAACGGGGGTTTTTAGGAACCTCGATAGGAATATCCGCCGGATCTCGTCCCTGGAGAATTTCCGCTGCCATCCTCCCTGCCCTTACCCCCAGATCATAGTGACTGGCTACCAATCCCAGGAGAGCCCCTTTTTTTACGGCATCTTCATTGGGAACCATCAAGGGCAGCTTATGCCTTTCAGCGGCAGATATCACATGGGAAATGTTTTGCTCTACCAGGGGACTTATAGGTACAAAGAGCCCCGTACCCGGAGAATACTTTTTGTCTTTAAGCTTTAACAAATCTTCTACATCAGCAACTTTTAATGATTCTGTTTTTAAACCTTTGGCGGAGGCGGCTTTCAACAGGTATTCCATCTCAATTGCAGTGTTTGGATTGTCCTTTTCATAAATAATGAAAAGTCTTTTCAGCCTGGGATAGACCTCTTTATATTTTTTCAACTTCAATTCAGGAGAAACCAGGCCGCTTACCCCCGTTAAATTATTTTCTGAACTCTCCCATCCGGCCACCAGTCCAACCTTTACAGGGTCTAAAACAGGAGTAAAAACTACGGGAGTCCCCCTGGCCTCAGTAGCTTCCTGGGCAGCTTTTGCGGCCGGGGTGGTGCAGGCAAAAATCAAATCCATGCCTTTATTAACCAGGTCCTCCGCCTCCCCTCCAAAAAGAGGGACCTTTCCTTCTACGTTACGATAATCATAAGTAAATTCTGCCTCTCGAAAGGAACTCAATCCCTCCTTAAAACCCTCCACGGCATCATCCAGGGGGGAGATAAGTTGAAGGAGACCAATATCGTAGGCAAATTCCTTATCTCCTTTAATTTTATCTTTCCGGGCACCCCAGGAAGGGTAAAGATTGTGCTCCATCCCCAGGTTTTCCAAAACCCTTCCCGCCAGGAAATTAAAAATATCCTCCAGGGAACGGGGCTGGTGGTAAAAGGCAGGCATGGCCGGCAAAATAGTGACCCCTGCTTCCCTTAAAGCAAGCATATTTTTCAAATGAATACTGCTCAAAGGAGTTTCCCGGGGCACTAATATTAGTTTTCGTCCTTCTTTTATGGTA
This sequence comes from Bacillota bacterium, assembly GCA_007121375.1. GTDB lineage: Bacteria > Bacillota > Dethiobacteria > SKNC01 > SKNC01 > SKLX01. The sequence goes on from SKLX01000004.1 coordinate 14,052, forward strand.
ACATCCGCTGCCCTTTCCAGGAGATCCCCGGAACTTCCCTGGGCTATGCTGGATATGGTAGCCATGGAACAGGGAATAATCACCATGGCCTCCACCCTGAAGGAACCGCTGGCCACGGGAGCGGATAAATCTCCGTTGTCAAGAATAATGAAAGGTTCTTCTTCCTTGTGGGGAATTTCAAAAAGGTTCCTCAACTGCTTTTCCTGGAAAGAAATATCCCCCTTAAGGTTTAAACCCAGTTCTGCTTCCATAACCATTTTCGCGGGTTCAGTAACGATGAGATATATGAAATAATCCTTTTGATATAGCTCCTTTACCAGAACCCTTGCGTAATCCAGGCCGCTGGCTCCTGTAATACCCACA
>SKLX01000179.1 GCA_007121375.1 Bacillota bacterium
CTGAAGAGGTGGCCAGAGAGATCCCTTCTGCTACGGTGATAGCTTCAAAGAAAAGGGAAGCAGCAGAGATGGCCCAGGATATTTTCATGTCTCCCTCCTTCCGGGTTTACACCAACCCAGACCTGGTGGGGGTAGAGTTGGGAGGAGCATTAAAAAATATTATTGCCCTGGGGTCAGGTATTTCTGACGGCCTGGGATATGGGGACAATACCAAAGCAGCCCTAATGACCAGGGGCTTACTGGAAATAAGTCGCCTGGGCATCAAAATGGGAGCCAGGCCTTTAACCTTCGCTGGCCTAGCAGGTATAGGTGACTTAATTGCTACCTGTACCAGCCAGCACAGCAGAAACCGAAGGGCTGGTATGATGCTGGGAGAAGGGAAAGAACATGAGGAAGTACTTGAGGAAATGAAGATGGTGGTGGAAGGGATTAAGACCAGCCATGCTGCCATCAGGCTGGCAGAAATAAAGGAAATAGAAATGCCCATAACTAAGGAGGTTTTTCGGGTGATTTTTGAAAAAAAGGATCCCAGGCAGGCAGTAACAGATTTAATGGGAAGGGTAAAAAAGAATGAAATGGAGGAAATTGTAGAGACCGATATAGAAGACTGGTAGAAAAAGTACACCTTTAGAAGGTGTACTTTTTTGTTACATATGTAATATTCACCATTTTTATTCATATATATATATTGTTAAAAGAAAGGAGGGAAGAGAATTGGAAAAGGAAAAAGTTGACATTTACCGGGATATAGTTGAAAGAACAGGTGGAGATATATACCTGGGAATAGTAGGGCCGGTAAGGACGGGAAAATCCACCTTTATAAAAAAGTTCATGGAAACTATAGTTCTTCCTAATGTAAGTGAAACAAGCCGGGAGAGGGCAAAAGATGAGCTTCCTCAAAGCAGTGGAGGAAGGACAATCATGACTACCGAACCCAAATTTATTCCTGAAGAAGCTGTTGAGGTAACTATAAGGGAAAACATCAACATGCGGGTACGCCTGGTTGACTGTGTAGGTTATATGGTCCCGGGGGCCGTAGGCTATGAGGATGATCAGGGGCCCAGGATGGTTACCACTCCCTGGTATGATTATGATATACCCTTTGAAGAAGCGGCAGAGGTGGGTACCAGAAAAGTAATAAGCGACCATTCTACCATTGGCCTGGTGATAACCACCGATGGGACTATTGCAGATATTCCCCGGGATAGTTACGTAGATGCTGAAGAAAGGGTCATAGCAGAATTAAAGGAAATAGATAAGCCCTTTGTAATCATTTTAAATTCAACTCAACCCTGGGCCCAGGAAACCTTCTTGTTGAAGGAAGAATTGCAAAATAAGTACGGTGTTCCCGTTATAGCCCTGAGCTGTCTTTATTTAACCCTGGGGGATATAGATTCCATTTTACAGGAAGTGCTTTTGGAATTCCCCGTCAAGCAGGTAAGTATTAATCTTCCCAGTTGGGTGGAAGCCCTTTATGAGGATCACTGGCTCAGGGAAAGTTTTAACGATGCAATCAGGGAAAATGTAGCGGAAATAAATAAGTTAAGGGATATTGATATCCTGGTAGAAAAATTATGGGATTATGGGTTTGTCGAGTCGGTAAAACTAACAGAAATGAATCTGGGTAGCGGTGATGCCTTTGTTGAAATATTATCCCCTGATTCCCTTTATGACCAGATTCTATCAGAAATATGTGGAGAGCCAATCGAAGACAAAGCTGATTTATTAAGAATAATGAAGGAGTATTCCCTGGCCAAGAAAGAATATGATAAGCTGTCCGAAGCCCTGGAGGAAGTTCGGGAGGGAGGATACGGTATAGTTCCTCCCGTTTTGGAAGAAATGGTCCTGGATGAGCCGGAAATTTTTAAGCAGGGAAATCGTTTTGGAGTTAGATTAAAAGCCAGTGCCCCTTCCCTGCATCTAATTAAAGTAGATGTAATTTCAGAGTTTTCTCCCATTGTGGGTAGTGAAAAGCAGAGTGAAGATCTGGTAAACTTTTTAATGGAGGAGTATGAAGAAAACCCGGAAAAAATTTGGGAATCCAATATTTTTGGCAAGTCCCTTCATGCCCTGGTACGGGATGGAATAAGCGGAAAGCTTTCAAATATGCCTCCCAATGCCCAGGGAAAGCTCCAGGAAACCTTGTCAAAGATAATAAATGATGGTAGCGGCGGGTTGATAGCAATTATATTATAAGCCCTTTAAAATGCGTGTAGATCACGCATTTTTTATTTTTACCTGTAATTAATTGAAGGAAGGAGAGGAGCCATGGACTGATAGGAAGGGGAGTGATATAATTTTATAATAAGACATTTTGAAGGGGATTTAATCATTTATGAAAGTTGACACCTTTTTCTTTGTAGCCCTTATAAGCTATTTAATTGGCTCCTTTCCCAGTTATGTTTTCCTGAACAGGTTGTGGAGAAGATTTTCCCATAGGAGAGGGGAAATTCCCATGCCTGTTATATTTGTATTTGATTTTTTAAAGGGGGCAGCCGCCCTGTTGCTGGCTGAATACCTTATAAATACCCACATGGCCATGGCAATTGCTGCCCTGGCGGTGGTAACGGGACACTTTTGGTCCTTGTTTTACCGCTTTCGCCGTAGACCTGGAATGGCCCCCCTGGTGGGTGTCCTGGCTGTATTAACGCCCCAGATACTACCCATAATGCTATTAATATGGGGCATTAATTTGCTAATATTTCGTTATTCCGCTGTAAGTACTGTAGTTTCTATAATTAGCTTGCCTGTGGTTATGTGGGTTTATTTTCGATATGATCTTTTTGTTATCCTGGGAATTATAATGGCAGCTATAGTATTGTACCATCAATTGAGTAACATGGAAAAAATTGCCTGGGGAGCCGAGGCAAAAATTGGGGAAGCCTCTTCTCGGCTAGATTACAGGGAGTATAGAAAAAAAATTCGTTCCCCTGCAAGATTTTTAAGGAGAATATTTTTAATAAATATAATTATAATGCTCCTGGCCTTGTTTTACCTGAACAATTACGTATACAGAGGCTTTGAACTGCAAACAGAGATCATCAGGGCAGGAGATCCCCAGTTGAACGCCGTGGCCATTACCTTTGATGACGGGCCAGATCCCCTTTATACACCGCAAATACTGGACGTACTAAAAGAAGAAGAGGTAAAGGCTACCTTCTTTATGGTGGGTAAACATGTGGAAAAATACCCGGAAATAGCCCGGCGGATAGTTGAAGAGGGCCATGACATAGGCAGCCATACCTATTCCCACAGGAATCTCCTCTTCCTGGACAGGGAGGGGGCCCAGGAGGAAATAGTTAAAGCGGAGGAAGCAATTATGGAAGGAACAGGGCAAAGGCCCCAATATTTTCGGCCTCCCCGGGGGCTTTACACTTCTGCCGTAAGGGATATAATGGAAGAAAGGGATTACCGGATGATTTTGTGGTCTTTAAGTTCCCGGGATTGGGCCGAGATCAGTGCCCGGGAGATAACCGACCACATTTTAAACGATGTTACCGGGGGAGATATTCTCCTTTTCCACGACAGCGGAGGTCTGGTTGCCCGGGTAGGAGGAGACCGGCATAATACCGTAAAGGCTCTACCCCGGGTGATAGAGGAGCTTTCCCGGAGGGGTTACCAGCTAGTTACCGTTTCAGAAATTCTTGAGCTTTCCCAAATTGATTAAAGGCAGGGTTTTTCGCGATGGATGAAATAGCTTGGAGTGAAATAGAAGTAAGGGGAGCAGAAGAAGAGGACATTCCCCAGATAGCTTTCATTTTCCTTAATACCTTTGAAAAGACTGTTCACCATATATTTGGAGATGAACTTCCTAACCTGGAGAGCATGCAGGATATTTTCCTATTTATTTACCGGACGGAACCCTCCTGTATTTTTGTTGCCCGGGAGGGCCTCAGGGTAGTGGGTTATTTAATTTGCCCTCCTGATATAAAAAACCTGTGGAGTATGGCACTGTTTAAAGGCCATGTATTTAAATGGGCCTGGAAATGGGCTTTAGGTGATTACGGCTTTGGTCTGGCTCCCCTTCGTTTCCTCTTTATTAATAAATTCCACTTTATAAGCAGTACCCATAACTTTAGAAGCACCAGTGTGGCCCAAATCCTTTCCATTGCCGTTCTTCCAGAGTACAGGGGTAAGGGAGTGGCTTACC
>SKLX01000110.1 GCA_007121375.1 Bacillota bacterium
AGAGCCATTAGCTCAGTTGGAAGAGCACCTGACTTTTAATCAGGGTGTCCCAGGTTCGAGCCCTGGATGGCTCACCATTATGCGAGGATGGCGGAATTGGCAGACGCGCTAGACTTAGGATCTAGTGCCTTTTGGTGTGGGGGTTCGAGTCCCCCTCCTCGCACCATTAAATTTACCATTAAATTAAAAGAAAACCCACCAATAACAGAACATGGAATAGCAAATATTATGAAACTGGCACACAGGTAGAATAAACTACCTTTTTTTTCTATATATTTTTAACAAAGTTTCTTAATGTTTGGTGATTTTTTGTTTTTATGTTATTATATGAGTATAATCAGGGTAATCCGTTATTCTGGCAATTGAAACAGCCATAATATCATATACAGGTAGAGGAGGCATATTCCATGACCAAGTGGGAAAAGATAGACAAGAATAAAGTAGCACTGGAAGTAACAGTGGAGGAAGAAAAAGTAGATGAAGCCCTGGATAAGGCTTATCGGAAAATTGTGGGGAAAGTTGAAGTGCCCGGTTTCAGGAAGGGGAAAGTACCCCGCAAGATTTTGGAAGCCAGGTTTGGTTCCGAGGTACTCTACGAAGATGCTTTGGAATTTTTGGTGCCAGAGGCCTACGAAAAAGCCATACAGGATAGCGAAATAGAACCTATTGACCAGCCTGACTTGGATATAAAGCAGATGGAAGCGGGCAAGCCCCTGATATTTGAAGCAAAGGTTGAAGTTAAGCCTGAAGTTGAATTAGGTGAATATAAAGGAATAGAAATAGAACAGATTGAACCAGAGATAAGCGAAGAAGAAGTGGATAATTATTTAAAGGAAATGCAGCAAAATCACAGCAGATTAGTAGTGGTTGAAGAAGGAGAAATCCAGGAGGGGGATATAGCGGTAATAGACTTTACCGGATATATAGATGGAGAAGCCTTTGAAGGTGGAACAGCCGAGAATTATTCCCTGGAGATTGGCTCCGAGACTTTTATCCCTGGTTTTGAGGAACAGTTAATAGGCTGTAAAGTAGGGGAAGAAAAAGAGGTAAAAGTTACATTTCCAGAAGAATACCAGAAAGAAGAACTGGCTGGAAAAGAAGCTGTTTTTAAGGTAAAGGTTAACGAGATTAAACGCAAAGAAATACCGCCCCTGGACGATGATTTTGCCAAGGAAGTTAGTGATTTTGATACTCTGGAAGAATTAAGACAAGATGCTTTGAATAAGCTTAAAGAGAAAGCTGAAAAAGAATCCCGCCATGAGTTGGAAGATAAAATTATCCAAAAGGTTACGGAAAATTCCCAGGTAGAAGCCCCTGAAGTAATGGTGGAAAAGGAACTAAACAGGATTTTGAGTGAGTTTACCCAGCAGCTTCGTATGCAGGGTCTTAGCCTGGAACAGTTCTGCCAGCTTACCAATAAAACAGAGGAATCAATTAAGGAAGAAAGCCGTTCTGATGCAGAACAGAGGGTTACGGGCAACCTGGTGCTGGAGGCTATTATTAATCAGGAAGGAATTACTCCTTCGGAAGATGAAATGGAAGAAAAGATTAATAAAATGGCCAAACAATATCAGCAGGAACCTGAGCAAATCAGGGAGTACCTGGAAGCCCAAGGATATTTAAGCAACTTGGAAAAGGAAATTACCTTGAGAAAAGTTATTGATTTTCTAGTTGAAGAGGCTAACATTAAAAAGGTAAAGAAATCAGAAGTAGAACCTGAAGAAGGAGAAAGGGAAACTGAACCGGGAGCAGAACCGGAATCAGGAGAAGTTGATTCCCTATAATATTGCTACTGAAAAGCATTTAATATTAAAAAGTAGGAGGGAGTATTTTAGATGAATTTGGTGCCAATGGTAGTTGAGCAAACCAGCAGGGGAGAAAGGGCTTATGATATTTATTCCCGCCTGCTAAAGGACCGGATTGTTTTTATAGGCAGTCCTATTGATGATACGATAGCTAACCTGGTTATAGCCCAGCTTTTATTCCTTGAGTCGGAGGATCCGGATAAAGATATTAATTTATACATTAATTCCCCGGGAGGCAGTGTTTATTCCGGCCTGGCTATTTATGACACCATGCTTTATATTAAACCTGATGTTTCCACCATCTGCGTGGGAATGGGTGCCAGCATGGGTGCGGTTCTTTTAGCTGCAGGAGCCAAGGGTAAAAGGTTTGCCCTGCCCCATTCCCGGGTAATGGTCCACCAGCCTTTGGGAGGAGCTAAGGGTCAGGCAGTGGATATTGAAATCCATGCCAAAGAAATTTTAAGGCTTAAAGAATCTTTAAATGTAATTCTATCCAATCATACAGGCCAGACGGTGGAAAAAATTGCTGCCGATACTGACAGGGATTTCTTTATGTCCGGAGAAGAAGCTATAGAGTATGGTATAATTGACAGCATCCTGGATAAAAAGAAGGAATAATCTTTTTAATACTAAAGAGGTGATAAAGTGTTTAAATTTAATGATGACAAAGGACAGTTGAAGTGCTCCTTTTGTGGGAAAACCCAGGAGCAGGTTCGCAAACTGGTTGCCGGTCCCGGTGTTTATATTTGTGATGAATGTATAGAGCTTTGCAATGAAATAATTGAAGAAGAACTAAATGAGGATATGGATTTAGATCTTGTTTCTTTACCAAAACCCATGGAAATTAATGAGACCTTAGATGAGTATGTTATCGGCCAGGAAGGCGCCAAAAGATCTCTTTCCGTAGCCGTTTACAACCATTATAAAAGGGTTAATTCAGATCAAAAAGCCGAAGATATTGAAATTCAAAAGAGTAATATTGTTCTTATTGGACCTACAGGGGTTGGTAAGACTTTACTTGCCCAAACTCTGGCAAGGATATTAAATGTACCTTTTGCCATAGCCGATGCCACCTCCTTAACGGAAGCAGGTTATGTGGGTGAAGATGTAGAGAATATCCTTTTGAAGCTGATACAGGCTTCTGATTATGACCTGGAAAAGGCTGAAAAGGGTATAGTCTATATTGATGAAATTGATAAAATTGCCAGGAAAACTGATAATCCTTCTATTACCCGGGATGTTTCCGGGGAAGGGGTCCAGCAGGCCCTGTTAAAAATTTTAGAAGGCACTGTAGCCAGTGTCCCCCCCCAAGGAGGCCGCAAGCATCCCCACCAGGAGTTTATGCAGATAGATACCACCAATATTCTCTTTATCTGCGGTGGTGCCTTTGACGGGCTGGAAAAAATTATTCAGTCCCGTGTAGGTAACAAAGGAATTGGCTTTGGTGCTTCTATCGTAAGCAAAACCGATGATGATGTTAATGCAATTTTAAAACATGTTCTTCCCCAGGACCTGTTAAGATATGGCTTAATACCTGAGTTTGTAGGCAGGGTTCCCGTTATAGCTTCCCTGGAGTCCCTGGATGAAGAATCCCTGGTCAGGATTTTAACCGAGCCCAAGAATGCCCTGGTTAAGCAGTACCAGAAGCTCTTTGAGTTAGATGGCATAACCCTGGAATTCAAAGAGGGTACCCTGGAATTAATCGCCCGGGAGGCTATTAACAGAAATACCGGAGCCCGGGGCTTAAGGGCTATTATTGAAAAAGCCCTCCTGGATATCATGTATGATCTGCCTACCAGGGAAGATGTAAGCAAGTGTATTATAACCAAAGAGGTTATACAGAATAAAGAAAAGCCTATCCTGGTTACCGCTGACCAGAGGAAGAAAAAAGAAGAGTCGGCATAAATTCATTAAAAACTTATATTCAGTTAAACAGGTTCCTCCCCTTAAATCAAGGGGCAGGGACCTTTTTTGTTTAACTTTTCTTTTAATTTCCCAATCTATTTAAAGGCCAGCCAGGATAATTTTTAATCTCCAGGGGATAATAAGCTTATTGAATAATGCTTTTAATGACGAAGGAAGGTGAAAAAAATTTTGAATAACCTGGCGGGTATAATCGGTATAATACAAATATTTTTTGCAATTGTGATAGGCCTTTATTTTTGGAATTTGCTCCGCTCCCAGCAAACCAATAAAGTTGTAGTTTTCCGGGAATCAAAAAAAGAAATGGATAAACTGCACCAGATGAAGGAAATAAGTTTAACTGAGCCTTTATCTGAAAAGACCAGGCCCTCCTGTTTTTCGGAAGTTGTAGGGCAGGAGGAGG
>SKLX01000175.1 GCA_007121375.1 Bacillota bacterium
ATTTTCAACTTAGCGGGGTCTGATTCTTTTTTTTATTTTAATCAGGAAATAGATTATTCCTCCTGCAAAGAAAACAACCAGCAGGGGAAACAAAACAGATAGAATTCCCATGAAAGCCGTAAAAACCGATTCCAGGAGGGAGACTCCCGGGTTAATGGTCCCTCCTGTCATGGTGGTAGAACCCGTATGGATTACATTGCTGGTGACCTTTCCCGCCAGGGAAAAACCGCCTCCGGCAATGATGGCCAGAGTCCAGGTAAGGAGGGGGCTTATTTCCGTAATGACAGAAGCGGTGATTATAATTCCTGCTACCAGGGCTGCTGGAGAGCTTATCATGCTTAAAAGATTGTCCAGATAAGGGACAAAATAAGCCAGGATTTCTAAGACTGTGGCCACCAGAAATATGACCAGGGCCGGGTAGGAACCTATCCAATCAAAGGCAGGGGAAAGTTCCAGGTGTCCTGCCAGGGAAGCAATGCTCATTATTAGCAAAGGGACAAACACCCGGAATCCCGATGTAGCGCTTAGTCCAATTCCCATGAGGAGGCTGAGGGCTATTTCCATTTTTTAGATACTCCTTTTTTAAAAATTTGGTTAAGGTTCGGTTAAATGATTTTTTAAATTATTTAGCCATACACTAAAAAAGTTCTTATATTTGTATTCAAGATTGGTATTTACACTTAATCCTATGTCTTCCCTCATGTTTACGTTTATTTTTGTTCCCATTTCTAATTCTTCTAATTCAATTATTATTCTTTTCGGGAGATATATGGCAGGCGTTAAGAAAGTCCCAAATAACCTGGTTATCAGAGGTGCCCCCTGTTTAGCAGATATGGTCCTTTGATTTTTTTCTACAACAACCATGCTATGTTTTTCCATATAATGCAGTATTTTATCATATACGTTGTTTTTATCCTTTTCCACTACCCATGAAGTGCTTAATATGGCATTAGTCATAATAACCATCCTCAAATGGTAATATCAAGTCAAACAGTCCTTTCTACTCTTTTTAGCATTTTTTGCCTTCAGCGCCATTTAAAGACCACGGGAAGGTCCTGGATGCCCTCCTGGGCAGCCTTTTTCTGGAAGGTGCTGTATAATAAGAATAAACCTAACAGGAGCCATTCCTGTCCCCTACCTTTAAGCATTGTAATCTCTCCCATCTTTATTGAGATAACACAAGAATCTAAATATAGTCGGAGGAAGAGAAATACCCCTCCTTTGTCCAGGTGGTTATTAAAGCTTTCGCCGCAGGTTAAAGCCTAAAATTAGCCAGTAAATCATAACCAGGCCTACCACCCAGAGAATAGTTCCAGCCCCCAGCTGGGCAATCAGGGGCATGGAGGCGGAGGTGAAAAGGCCTCCTCCTACCACGGGCTCAAAGAGGAGCTGCTTGTAACCGAAGGCCGTCAGGGCATCGCTCCGGTTTTGGGGATCCGCCACCCGGATGAGCAAAAGGCCCATGGCTACCATGCCCATGGACTGGCCGTAATCCCCGATACCCCTCTGAAACCAGTAGTTTTTGATCATGCGGGGGGCCAGGAGGGCAAAGGCCAGGAGGTTCCAGAGGGTCCCGATTAAAGCCAGGAGGAGAATGGCTTCCCAGTACTGGCCCAGCACCTGCAGGTCCAGGCTTCCCAGGGCAGCTGCGATCAGGATATCTAAAGAAAGGCCCTGGAGACGGTTAATCTGTTTTCTATCTATTACCAGGTGGTTTTTGAAAAGATGCTTGAAAATATATTGAATAACTATGCCCCCCCAGCATGGCCAGGGGGAAAAGGGGCAGGTAATCCATGATACCCTCCCAGCCCAGGGGAAGGAGCAGGACCCTTTCCAGGTATATGAGGCCCTCCAGGAAAAGGTACCCAATCCCGATGGCCCCTCCCAGTAAAGCCAGGTGCAGGGACAGGGGTTCAATGGACTGGGGAACCATGGGTCGGGTAGGTTCTTCCCCTTCCCGGTCTTCAAATTCGCAGTGGGTGGCCTCTTTCTGGGCCTTTTCGATGGAAGCCTCATCGGCTTCAATGATTTTACGCCGGGAAGCCCAGTTAATCATTATTATCCCCGTTATGACCCCCACCAGGATCCCCAGGGTAGCCATCCCCAGGCCCACGTCCTGGCCTTCGGGCCAGCCCAGGGCTTCAAAGGTAGGAGCCAGTCCTGCTGCCGTGCCATGGCCCCCGGTAAAACCAATTTCAATCAAAGCCCTGGCAAACTCCGGCAATCCCAGGAGGGGGGTCAATACAAAAAGGCCCGCCAGGATGCCCACCAGGTACTGGCCCCAGGTAAGGACCTGGGCGAAGCAAACCTGGGGACCGGCCAGCTTCCAGACGGTTTTCAGGGGGGGGGGATGCTTTTCCCGATAAAAAAGGCGGCAAAAATTATGTTGATCAGGTAGGCGGGGAGTATTCCCATGGTTTCCCATACGGCAGGCAGGTCCCGCAAAACAGGCAGCCCCAGGGCCTGGGGCCCTGCCAGAAGAAGGACCAGCCCTCCTATGACGGAACTGGGTAGAAACAGTTTTCTTAACAGGGGTATATTCAAACGTAAAAACTTACCCGCCAGAAGACTCAGGGACATAACCAGCAGGGTAAAGGCAAATACTTCAGTATCCATATGTATTTAGGCCTCCTTCCCCCTTTTGACTTCTATGAAAAGCCTTGAAACCCTGTCAACAGCTTGTTAAAATCTTTTTTTATATTATTCCTTCCCATGGGTTTAACGGAAAGGGGTATATCTGGACATGGTGAAGCTCATCCCCAAGAAAAAAGGGACCCAAAAACAATAAGAGGGTATACGGGTCGTTTTACTTTGATCTACGTTATTATCTTACATGATTGTAGGGATTGTTGTTTATGAAATTTCTGGATACCAGGAAGCTATAGAAACAATGGAATATTTCCAGCTTTGGAGAGACCTGGAGAACATTTTCATGCCCTTTTTAATACTGGGGGGTCAAATTCTTAGCGGCGGAATACTGGCACTTCTCCTTTATCCTTTTTACCGTGTTTTTATACAAAATAAACGGGGGTGGCTGATGTTTTTTGGCCTGTTGCTGGGGCTCAAAGTCCTTTTTATTTCTGTCTCTATTCCTGCCACGTACGGTGAACTGATTCAGCAGCTTCAGGATTCAATTATGGGCCTGCCTGAAATAATCGTGCAAACTCTCCTGTTTGCCTGTCTGTTTTTCGTGTGGGAAAGAAGGAGAATCAACAAGGAAAATATAAAATTAAATAGGTTAAGCAATAATGTTAAAGAGTGAAAAAAAGCCCCTCATATATACGGGTTCACTTCGAAATAATTGTCTGAAAGGACAGGCTGCTGTTATAACCGGTCATCTTCTCTGTCTCCCGGGTTGTCTTCAGAAAGTTCTTCCTTTTATATCAAGGATAATTGATAATGGAAAAAAGATGTCTCAAAGCCCGGGTAAGAACTTTTTTAGAGGTTATGGATAATAACTTCGATAAAAGTTATATGGATGAGGTTTATGAAAAAGGGAAAGAAGGATGGCAGGGTTTTAATCGGGTTTGATAAGATTTTTATCGAAAGATAACCCGGGAATTTTTTAGAAGGAGAGATAACAAAAAATGAGTTCCAGTACCAGGACGGGAGTAGTTTATGATGACAGGTATCTCCTGCATGAGACAGGAAAGCACCCGGAGAGAAAAGAAAGACTCAAGTCGGTTATGTCTTACCTGGAAGAAAAGAAGGTTTTAGAAAAGCTGGAGTTGATAAAACCTCGCAAGGCAGCCCTTGAAGAAATTGGATTTGTTCATACCAAAAATTACATTGAAAATGTTGAGAATTACTGTGCCCAGGGATATGATGCCCTTGATATGGATACTGTGATCAGTAAAGAAAGCTATGAGGTAGGGCTCCTCTCTGCAGGTGGAGCTCTAACTGGGGTGGACAAGGTTATGAAGGATGAACTGGATAATGTTTTTGTATTGGCCCGCCCACCGGGGCACCATGCTGAGCCCGGCCGGGGCATGGGGTTCTGCCTCTTTAATAATGCAGCCATAGCCGCACGTTATGCCATGAGAGAGTACAACCTGGAAAGAGTTTTAATAGTTGATTGGGATGTTCATCATGGGAATGGTACAGAGCTTA
>SKLX01000097.1 GCA_007121375.1 Bacillota bacterium
CACTGGGAAGGCATTTTGAATTCCTCCTCTTCCCCTGTCCTTTTTTCTTCCAAAACCCTTACCAGTTCTGGTATCACCTCTCCTGCTTTATGGATAATAACTTTATCTCCAACCTTAACTCCTTTTTCCTTCAAAACATCTTCATTATGGAGAGAAGCCCTTTTTACCAGGGATCCCGAAACCTTAACAGGCTTAAGGAGGGCAATGGGAGTTAAAGCTCCTGTTCGGCCTACACTTACTATAATATTTTCTACTTTTGTTTCTACCTGTTCAGCAGGAAACTTAAAGGCAATAGCCCATCGGGGACTTTTTGCTGTATAACCAAGCTTTTTTTGTAATTCTATATCATTTACCTTAATCACCATGCCGTCTATTTCATAAATTAAATCCTTTCTTTCCACCGCCCATTCCTGGCAGGCTTCTATAACTTCTTCCATGTCCTGGTAAACTTTAATATGAGGGTTGATTTTAAGGCCTATTTTTTTTAAGAAATTTAGTATTTCAAACTGGGTTTTAAAAGAATAACCTTCCATATCACCAATGCCATATAAAAAAATATCCAAAGGCCTGGCTGCCGCTACTTTTGGGTCAAGCTGACGCACAGAACCTGCTGCCGCATTTCGAGGATTGGCAAAAAGGGGCAGTCCTTCTTCAGCCCTTTTATCATTTAGTTTTTCAAATTCCTTCCGGGGCATAAATATCTCCCCTCTTGCTTCCAGGGTAACTTTCTCTTGAAGGCGCAAGGGTACACTTTGTATGGTTTTTATATTGTGGGTTATGTCCTCTCCTACATAGCCATCCCCCCTGGTAGCTCCCCTGGTAAATATTCCCTCCTCATAAAGTAAAGACACAGCCAATCCATCAATTTTAGGCTCTACCAAATATTCCTCCCGGGAAGGATCAGCCATTTTTTTAATTCTCCTTACAAAATCCCTTAGTTCGGATATGCTGAAAGCATTATCCAGGCTGAGCATGGGCACCCTGTGCTCGACGGTCTCAAAGGATTCCAGGGGTTTACCCCCTACCCGCTGGGTAGGTGAATCAGGGGTAACCAGTTGAGGAAATTCCCTTTCTATCTTTTCCAGTTCTCTTTTAAGAAGATCATATTCTCTATCAGATATCACCGGGGAATCTAAAACATAATAATAATAATCATGCTTTGATATTTCTTTCCTCAGTTCTTCTGCTCTTTTTTCTGCTTCTTCCAGTTTCATCTCCAATTCCTCTCCATTTAAATCTAATCTAATCAGCCTTTAACTTTTTTAAAGGGGCATAAGCAGCCAGAACCACCTTGGTGCCTACCTGGGGAAATAAAACGGTAAGGACCGGATCTCCCCCTGAGTCTCCTACTTCCCTTATTTTTCCCTGGCCCCATTTCTGATGATGAACCAAATCTCCCACCGACCAGCTGGAATCAGCATCCAGGTTTTCCTCCCTTAAAGAGGGGGAATCAAAAAGATCTGCAGGTATTTCTTCTAAAAAGCGGGAGGGAGAATTAATGGCAATCCTGCCATAAGTGGTCCTTTGCCGGGCATGGGTAAGATATAGCCTTTCCTTTGCCCTGGTGCATCCTACGTAGAAAAGACGCCTTTCCTCTTCCAGGCCTTCGGATTCCTCCAGGGCAAAGTAATGAGGAAAAATTCCTTCTTCCATTCCTATTAGAAACACCATAGAAAACTCCAGGCCTTTGGCACTGTGGAGGGTCATGCATATTACCCGTTTTCTATCCTCCCCTTCAAACACCTCGTCGGAAGAAGCAACCAGGGAAATACCTGTTAAAAATGAAGTAAGGTCTTTTTCCTCAGCCTTAATCTGGAATTCTCTAGTAACTGAAACCAGTTCCTTTACATTTTCTATCCTGGAAAGGGATTCAGGGGTGCTTTCAGATTCTAAAAAAGCCAGGTAACCCGTTTTTTCTAATATTTCCTCCGTTAATTCTTGTACTGTTAAGAATTCCCTCATCTCGCGAAAATTATTAATTAAATTATAAAAATCCCCTATTTTTTTGCTGATACCGTGGGATACTCCCGCCTGCCCGGCCTCTGCCAGGGCTTCAAAAATACTGATTCCCTTTGACGACGCCCACTCCTCAAGTTTTTCAACCGTCTTTATTCCTATTCCCCTTTTAGGTACATTAATGATCCTTTTTAAGCTGATAGCATCCTCCGGGTTTTCTACTAGTCTGAGATATGCCAGAACATCCTTAACCTCCCGCCGCTCATAAAATTTCAAGCCCCCATAAATAGAATAGGCCATGTTTTCCTTTAACAGACCTTCTTCAATGACCCGGGACTGGGCATTGGTGCGGTAAAGGACGGCAATGTCCTCATAATTTTCCCGGTTCTTTTTTATTTCTTCTACCACATAAGCGGCTTCTTCCTGTTCGGTTTCACCACAGAAATAAAAAATCTTTTCCCCTGCTGGCTTTCGAGTCCAGAGGCGTTTTTCTTTCCTCTGCATGTTATTTTTTACCACGTGAAAGGCAGCCTCCAGGATGTTTCCCTGGGAGCGATAGTTTTCTTCCAGTTTAATTACCCTGGCCTCGGGATAGTCCTTTTCAAACTCCAAAATATTTCTTAAATCAGCACCCCTAAACTGATAAATAGACTGGTCGTCATCCCCTACTACACAGAGGTTCCTGTGTTTTTGTGCCAGAAGGTTAACTAAAATGTACTGGACCATATTTGTGTCCTGGTATTCATCCACCAGGATATATTTAAACTTTTCCTGGTAGTAATCCAGTATTTCGGGATATTCTTTAAAAAGCCTGACTGTTAAAAAAAGCAAATCATCAAAATCCAGGCAGTTACTTTCCCGCAACTTTTTCTGGTAAAGACGGTACACATCACTGACCCGGCAGGCAAAAAAATCTCTGGCCGTTTCTTCATATAGAGCTTCATCCATAAGTTCATTTTTAGCCTTACTAATTATGGCAAGAACCTTACGGGGGGCATAACTTTGGAAATCATAATTAAGCTCTTTCAAACATTCTTTTATAAGGTTACCTTGATCCTGGGAATCTAAAATTACAAAATTTCTTTCATATCCCAGGTGATTTATATATTTGCGCAGAATGCGAACGGCGGCCGCATGAAAGGTAGATATCCAAAGCCTGTCATCCAGCTCAAGAAATTCCTGCACCCTGTCTTTCATTTCATTGGCCGCCTTGTTGGTAAAGGTAATAGCCAGTATTTCGTCTGGAAAGCATTTGTTTTGTTCTACAAGATAAGCAAAGCGATGAGTTAAAACCCTGGTTTTACCGCTTCCGGCCCCGGCTAAAATCAGTAAGGGCCCATCTGTAAAACAAACTGCCTCTTTTTGCTCTTCATTTAATCCTTCTAACATTTCATCTACCTTCCCGGGCATCTTTCAGGTCACTCCTCCTCCCCTTTAGAGGCATTATATTCCTTTAAGCGTTCTAATGCAATATTATAGCCTCCATGACCATAATAAAGATAACGCTTTACCCTGCTTATAGTAGCAGTGCTTACTCCTGTTTCCCTTTCAATCTGACTATAAGTATAACCTTCTTGAAGCATTCTGGCCACTTCCAACCGTTGAACCATAGCTTTTAACTCATTTATAGTGCACAGGTCTTCAAAAAAAATATAACATTCTTCCACATTTTTCAGGGACAAAACCGCCCTGAAAAGCTGGTCCATGTACTCATCCTTAAGCCTGGAACCTGACAATCTATCACCCCCAAAACTGAAAGGGCACCCGGAAATCCCGAGGCACATTATTAATGTAAGTTTAAGGGCCTCGCGGAGAACCAGGCACCCTGATTTTCCTTTATATAATAACATTTTTGCCAGGCTAAAACTACCCTTTTAAGACGAGGTTTAAATAGACTGCTTCCCGGTCTTATTTCAGGTATTTTAAAGCCTTTTTACCAATATCTTTCCGGAAGTGGGCTCCATTAAAACTTATTTTATCTACGGCCTCATACACATTGTCAAGGGTCTCGGGTAAGCTGGAGGCCCAGCCCGTCACCCCTAAAACTCTGCCACCGCTGGTTACAACCTGGCCATCTTTAAGGGCTGTCCCCGCATGGAAAACAAATAGATCATCCCGACCTTTAAGTTCATTTAAACCATTAATCACCATACCCTTCTCATAGGAACCAGGATAACCTCCTGAAGCCATAACCACACAAACAGCATATTTCTCATGCCACAGGGCTTTTATTTCATTCAACCGGCCATCTACCACCGCCTGGAGTATAGGGGCTAAATCTGATTTGAGAAGAGGAATTACCACTTGAGCCTCAGGATCACCAAAACGACAATTGAATTCAAGGACTTTCGGCCCTTTTTCATCAATCATTAATCCGGCATAAATTACTCCGGAATAGGAATAACCATCCTCTTTCATGCCCTTAACGGCAGGTTTAAGGATTTTATCTTCCACGAATTTAGCCATTTCCGGTGTAACCAGGGGAGCAGGGGCATATGCTCCCATTCCACCCGTATTTGGACCCCGGTCTCCATCAAAAACAGGTTTGTGGTCCTGGGAAGAAACCATGGACAAAATATTTTCTCCGTCGGTAAAGGCTAAAATAGAGGCTTCCTCCCCTTGCAGGCATTCCTCCACAATAACCCTTTTGCCTGCATCTCCAAAATCTTTATCTATCATTATCCTCTTAACCGCCATTAAGGCTTCATCTTCATCATGACAAACCATAACCCCTTTACCCGCAGCCAGCCCTTCTGCTTTTACCACCAGGGGAGACCCTATTTTTTTAATGTATTCTTCTGCTTCTTGAGGATTATCGAAAGTTTTGTATTCTGCCGTGGGAATATTGTGCCTGTACATAAGTTCTTTGGCAAAAACCTTGCTGCCTTCCAGTTGAGCAGCCTTTTTGTTGGGTCCAAATATTTTTAAGCCTCTTTTTTGAAAAACATCTACAACACCAGCAGCCAAAGGATCTTCGGGACCCACCACGGTAAGATCTATCTTTTCTTTTTCTGCAAATTCTGCCAGGGCCTGCCGGTCATCCACAGAAAGGGGAACACATTGAGCCTGCTCTTCTATACCCGCATTGCCCGGGGCACAATATATCTTTTCCACCTGGGGGCTCTGGCTCAACTTCCAGGCCAGGGTATGTTCCCTTCCTCCACCACCAATTAGCAGCACACGCACCAGGCTGCACCTCCTTAATGTTTAAAATATCTTCTTCCGGTAAAGAGCAGGGTCATATCATAGGAGTTAGCCACTTCTATGGCTTCCTCATCTTTTAACGAGCCGCCTGGTTGAACCAGGGCTGTTACTCCAGCTTTAGCTGCTTCTACCACCGTATCGGGGAAGGGGAAAAAGGCGTCGGAAGCCAGGACACTACCTTTAGCTTTTTCTCCCGCCTGGTCAATAGCTATGCGGGCGGCCCCTACCCTGTTCATCTGGCCTGCCCCCACTCCTATGGTCTGCAGGTTTTTAGCCAGAATAATGGCGTTGGATTTCACATGTTTAACTACCCTCATGCCGAAGAGGAGATCTTCCAACTCCCGATCAGTCGGCTTTCTTTTAGTAACCACTTTCCAGTTTTCAATGCTCATGGGTACCTTATCCAGTTCCTGGACCAGGAGGCCGCCGGAGACTTTTTTAAAATCCAGTTCTTCCCGGTCTATATCCTCCAGTTTGGCCTGAAGAACCCGGATATCCTTTTTGGCCTGGAAAGCCTCCAGGGCTTCTTTATCATAGTCAGGAGCAATTATTACTTCAATAAAAATCTTCAATATTTCTTCTGCCGTCTTTAAGTCTACCTTATTATTAACGGCTATAATACCGCCAAAAATAGAAACAGGGTCAGAATCATAGGCTTTCAGGTAAGCTTCATGGAGGTCAGGAGCCGTCCCTACTCCACAGGGGTTAGCATGCTTAATAGCTACCACGGTAGGTTCGGTGAATTCCTGGACCAGCTCCCAGGCAGCATTTGTATCATTAATATTGTTAAAGGACAGTTCCTTCCCCTGAATCTGCCTGGCCATGGCTAAAGAAGACAGGGAGGGGTTAATCTCCCGGTAAAAAGCTGCCTGCTGCTGGGGGTTTTCACCGTAGCGCAGTGCCTGGACTTTCTTGTAGGGTAATATATAAGTATCCCTGAACCTGGTTTCTTCCGGAAGCTGGTCTGACAGGTAACCACTAATGACGGAATCGTATTCCGCAGTATGGGTAAAGGCTTCTACAGCCAGCTTAAATTTTGTTTCAGAGCTGAGGGAACCCTTTTCCTTTAGTTCTTTTATTACTTCTTCATATCGGGCAGGATTCACGATAACCCCCACATCCTGGTAATTTTTAGCCGCGGCTCGAACCATGGTAGGGCCACCTATATCAATATTTTCAATGGCTTCTGCCCGGGTTACTCCCTCTTTGGCTATGGTTTGGGCAAAGGGATAGAGGTTAACCACCACCAGATCTATGGGAGAAATCTCATGATCAGACATCTGCTGGCGATGGGTTTCATCTTCCCTCTTACCCAGGATTCCTCCATGGATTTTAGGATGAAGAGTTTTTAACCGTCCCTCTAGAATTTCCGGAAAACCCGTTTCTTCCGATACAGATTTTACGGGAACTCCTGCCTCTTCCAGGGAACGGGCAGTTCCTCCCGTGGAAAGAATCTCATAGCCCAACTGACTTAACTCCCGGCCAAAATCCACCACTCCCTTCTTATCGGAAACACTTATCAGGGCATATTTTTTACTCATATTTACCACCTTTCCTTTCTATAAATTAATCTCAACCTGTCCCTTCCCCTCTACAACTTCTCCCAGGAGCCAACCTTTAAAACCTTCCTGGGAAATTATCTTTAAAAGACCTTCTTCTTCTCCAGGGGGAACAATTATCACCATACCTATACCCATATTAAAGGTGCGATACATTTCCCTGGTATTTATGTTACCCCTTTCCTGGAGGAGAGAAAAAATGGGAGGCCTGTCCCAGGGCTTATCCAGGACAACACCTGTGTTGTCAGGAAGAATACGGGGAATATTTTCATAAAAGCCTCCTCCCGTTATATGAACCATTCCCTTCAAATCATGGTTATCCTTCAGTTTGAGTAGGAGCTTTGCATATATGAAGGTAGGCTTAAGAAGTTCCTCTCCCAGGGTGCAGCCCAGTTGAGGCATATAACTGTCCAGTTCCATTTGGGCTTTTTCCAGGAAGACCTTTCTTACCAGGGAGTAACCGTTGCTGTGAAGTCCATTGGAGGCTATACCCACAACTTTGTCCCCGGGAGTAATTTTTTCTCCTTGAATTATTTTTTCCCTATCCACTATTCCCACACAGAACCCGGCTATATCATATTCTCCTGGCCTGTAAAAATCAGGCATTTCAGCTGTTTCCCCTCCTATAAGGGCACATCCCCCTTTTCGGCATCCTTCAGCAATACCTGAAACTATATCAGTAACCTTTTCAGGTTCCAGGCGGTCTACCGCCAGATAATCCAGGAAAAACAGGGGTTCTGCCCCCAGCACAGCAATATCATTCACGCACATGGCTACCAGGTCTATCCCTACCGTGTGATGTATGCCTGTAAGAAAGGCCAGTTTGAGTTTAGTTCCCACCCCATCGGTACTGGATACCAGAACGGGCTTTTTATATTTTTCCACATTTAAGGCAAATAATCCTCCAAAACCGCCTATATCTGTTAGCACTTCTTCCCGGAAGGTCTTACCTACCAGATTTTTCATTAAACTAACAGCTTTATTGGCGGCATCAATATCCACACCCGAATTTTTATAACTCATTTCATCATTCATAAATTATCACCTGCTTATCTTTTCAAAAAAATTTTTTCTTATCTTTTTGCTGTGGTCAAAAAGATAGCTCAGTTCAAAACAGGCCTTACAAAAGCTATCTACGTTCATACCTGTAGAAGCAATCATCCCTTCCACACTTAAATATCCCAGGGTATCCGCTTTAATGAACCTGCGGATCTCCTCCACGGTTTTTTGGGCCCCCAAAAGTTCCTTGGTGGAAGAGGTGTCAATGCCGTAATAACAGGAACCCACCACAGGTGGAGAACTAATTCTCACATGAACTTCCTTTGCCCCGGCATTTCGAAGCATCTGCACAATCTGCAAAGAAGTTGTCCCCCGGACTATAGAATCATCAACCATAATTACCCTTTTACCTTCAATCACCTGTTTTACAGCGTTTAATTTTAACTTAACCCCCAGAGACCTGATTTTCTGGCTAGGCTGTATAAAAGTCCTGCCGATATAACGGTTTTTTACCAGCCCCATTTCATAAGGTAACCCCATCCCTTCCGCTACTCCTGAAGCAGCGGAAATACTGGAATCGGGAACTCCTGTAACTATATCCGCTTCTACCGGATGCTCCCGGGCCAGTTGTTTGCCCAGTTCCCGTCTCACCAGGTGAACATTCTTGCCGTGGAGGTTGCTGTCGGGACGGGCAAAATAAATGAATTCAAAGATACATAAAGCCTCTTTTTCCTTTTTGGCAAACCGGTGACTGGTTATTCCTTCCTCATCTATGACTACCATTTCACCAGGCTCAATATCCCTTATAAACTGGGCTCCTATCGTATCAAAGGCACAGGTTTCTGAAGCCAGAACAAAATTGTCCTCCAGTATACCTAAAGAAAGGGGCCTTAAGCCATAAGGGTCCCTAATCCCGATTAATCTGTCCTCGGTAATCATGACAAAGGCAAAGGCACCACGGAGAAAAGTAAGGGCTTCCTTTACAGATTCAACAAAGTCATCATTCTCCAGCCGGGCAATCAGGTGGGCTACAATTTCACTATCGGTGGTAGTTTGAAATATTGAACCTACCTCTTCCAGCTGATCTCTGATTTCTTCCCCGTTTACTAGGTTGCCATTATGGCCTATAGCCAGGCTTCCCTTTCGGTAGCGAATTAATAAGGGCTGGGCGTTAAGGAGAGAACTGGAGCCCATCGTCGAGTAACGGACATGGCCTGCAGCAATATGCCCTTTAAACCTGTCTATTTTACTGCCGTTAAAAACTTCAGAAACCAGGCCCATTCCTTTTTCCATTTTTATACTTTTTCCATCAGAAACAGCTATGCCAGCACTTTCCTGCCCCCGGTGCTGTAAAGCATAAAGGGCATAATTTGTCACCTCAGCAACCTTTTGACCCGGAGCATATATGCCAAACACTCCACATTCCTCCTTAAATTTGTCACCGGCGAACATTAAAGTTCCACCAAGCATTCAATCGCACCTCTCCACTTATCTTTAATTTCTTCCAGGGGAAGGTTGATAGTCCTGTTCATTTCTTGACTTCTAACCTCCACCTTATAGTTTTTCCCACCTACAAAACCTATTTCTTTAAGGGGAACTCCCTTCTCTTTAGCCAACCTGGTGATTTTTTCCTTAAACTGCGGGTCAAGGGTAACCAGGGCCTGGGACTGGACTTCTCCAAATAATAAGATATCCCACCGAAGGCTTCCTTCCATAGACAACTCTACCTTAATCCCCAGGTTACCTGAAAAACAACCTTCCGCCAGGGCTACTCCCAGTCCTCCCTCGGACAGATCATGGGCAGAAGAAAGTAGGCCTGCCTTTACAGCCTCCCTTAGGAAGGATTGTAGCTTCTTCTCCCGTTGAAAATCCAGTTGGGGAGGAGAGCCCTTTAATAAACCATGGATGTGTTTAAGGTATTCACTACCTCCCGGGGCAGGCTCTCCCTCACCAACTAAAAATATAATATCCCCTTCCTTTTTATAACCGGCAGTACACCTTTGTTCAATGTTCTCTAAAAGGCCAACCATACCTACTATGGGGGTAGGAAATATAGCCCCCTTTGCCGTTTCATTATAAAAGCTGACATTACCCCCAATAACAGGGGTATTAAATTCCCGGCAGGCCTGGCTCATTCCTTCCACCGTCTTGTAAAACTGCCAGAAAACTTCCGGCTTTTCAGGATTTCCAAAGTTAAGACAGTCGGTTACCGCCAGGGGCTCTGCTCCCGAGCATGACAGGTTTCGAGCAGCTTCGGCTACAGCTATCATACCTCCCAGGTAAGGATCCAGGTAAACATAACGACCGTTTCCATCTGTGGTCATGGCAATACCTTTATCTGTGCCCCTTATTCTCAAAAGAGCAGCATCGGAACCAGGCAAAATTACGGTACAGGTTCTCACCATGTGGTCGTACTGGCGATAAACCCATTCTTTGCTGGCAATATTAGGAGAAGTAATCATTTTTAAAAACACTTCTTCTGCTTCCCGGGGCTCGGGAATGTCCTCCAGGCTTAAAGGAGAAACTTTTTCCAGGTAGGAAGGAAACCGCATCTCCGGGCAGTAGACAGGGGCCTCTTCCGCCAGGCTTCGAGCGGGAACTTCCGCCACCAGCCGGCCTTTATCCCTTACCCGTACCATCCCATCACCGGTGACCTTACCGATAACACTGGCTGTAAGCTCCCATTTATCAAAAACCTTTTTAACTGTTTCCTCTTTATCTTTTTCCACCACCAGGAGCATCCGTTCCTGGGATTCGGATATCATAATTTCAAAGGGATCCATTCCCTCTTCCCGAAGAGGTACCAGGGAAACATCTATATCCATACCCGTCCCTCCACGGCTGGACATTTCCGAAGTAGCACAAGTAAGGCCAGCTCCTCCCAGGTCCTGGATACCCACCACTACCCCCATTTCAATTAGCTCCAGGCATGCTTCCACCAGGAGTTTTTCCATAAATGGATCTCCTACCTGTACGGCAGGCCTTTTTTCTTCAGATTCTTCCCCCAGTTCTTCCGAAGCAAAGGTTACTCCATGGATACCGTCCCGGCCGGTGCGGGCCCCTACCAGGAGAACGGAATTTCCCTCTCCCTTTGCCCTTCCCAGAGATATTTTTTCATGTTCCATAATTCCTACGCACATGGCATTAACCAGGGGATTTCCTTCATAACTTTCATCAAAATAAACCTCTCCACCCACGGTAGGAATTCCAATACAGTTGCCATACCCGGCAATTCCCGAAACCACCCCACTAAAAAGCCACTTTACCCGGTCTTCTTTTAAGGACCCGAACCGCAGAGAGTTTAACAGGGCTATAGGACGGGCTCCCATGGTAAATATATCCCTGATAATGCCCCCTACTCCTGTAGCAGCTCCCTGGTATGGCTCAATAGCTGAAGGGTGATTATGGCTTTCTATTTTAAAGGCAACAGCAAGGCCCTCCCCTATATCTACTATACCTGCATTTTCACCAGGACCAAGAAGGGTTCTTTCATTTTCAGTAGGAAACATTTTTAATACCCTCTTGGAATTTTTATAGCTGCAGTGTTCCGACCACATTACACTGTACATACTAAGCTCAACATAATTGGGTTCTCGCCCCAGAATTTCCAGGATCATTTGGTATTCTTTATCATTTAACCCCAGCTGTCGCCACATTTCCTGCTTCATCTTTTTTCACCCCAAAATTCTAAAATAGAGTCAAATATAATTTTTCCATCAGATGATCCTAAAATTTCTTCTCCCGCCCTTTCCGGATGGGGCATCATCCCCAAAACATTGCCTTCCTCATTGCAAATACCGGCAATATTGGCCAGGGAACCGTTAGGATTTGACTCCCGGGTTATTTCCCCTTCAGGAGTACAGTAGCGAAAAACAATCCTATTCTCCTTTTCCAGCCTTTTTAGAGTTTCCGGGTCCGCATAATAATTGCCGTCTCCATGGGCAACGGGTATCTTTAAAACCTTGTTTCCGGCTAGTTTTGTATAGGGGGTTTGGGAATTCTCCACTAAAAGATGGGTAAAAACACAGCGAAACTGTAAGGAAAGATTAAGATAAAGGGCCCCCGGCAGCAGGTCTGCCTCGGTAAGGACCTGGAAACCGTTACATATTCCTAAAACAAGCCCCCCTTCCCGGGCGAATTTAATTATAGATTCAACCACGGGAGAAAGGCTGGCTATGGCTCCAGGGCGTAAGTAATCACCATAGGTAAAGCCCCCGGGCAATATTACACAATCTGTTCCTTTAAGGTCCTTTTCCTTGTGCCAGAGATATTCTACCTGCTGGTTCATTACATCTTTAACAGTATGATAGGCATCCAGGTCACAGTTAGAGCCGGGAAAAACCACTACTCCGAATTTCATCTTCAAACCTCCGTTACTTCAAAAGTATAATCTTCAATAACGGGGTTAGTCAAAAGCCTGTCACACATGTCCCTTATCTGTCCCTCGACTTCTTCCCGGTCTTTTCCATCTACAGAAACCTCCAGGTATTTTCCTACCCGTACATCACCCACATTACTATAATTTAATGTTTTTAAAGCCTTTTCTACCGCCACTCCCTGGGGGTCCAGGACACTTTTTTTCAAGGTCACCTGTATTTTGGCTTTCCACATATTAGATCCTCCCTCTGTTCTTGCCTGACCTCTATAACTTGGACAAAAGATGAAAAATATCCTCTTTTCTTGACTAATTATTTGAGCCCCGTAAAAGCTTTTAAATAATTTGTTGAAATAAAGACAAACATCCAAATTTCAGGTTTTAGAGACCCAACCTGTCAAAAATTAAGTCTGTTCTTTTTAATTGATCCAGGGGATTAAAACAGGCTTCCAGTTCTTCAGTGGTGAGAATCTTTTCAACTTCCGGGTCCCGGGAAAGAAGTTCTTTAAATTCTTTTCCTTCATCCCATGATTCCATAGCTTTTTTCTGCACAATTTCATAGGCTTTTTCCCGGGATAGACCCTTATCCACCAGGGTTAAAAGGACCTTTTGGGAATAAATAAGCCCGTAGGTCCTCTCCATGTTTCTTTTCATATTTTCAGGGTAAACATGAAGGCCTCCTGTAATCCTGGTAAGTTGCTTTAACAGGTAGTCAATCAATACGGTGCTATCGGGAACATTAACCCTTTCCGTTGAAGAATGGGAAATATCCCTTTCATGCCACAAAGTTATATTTTCCAGGGAGGACAGGGCATTGCTCCTTACTATACGGCACAAGCCGCTTACCTGCTCACAGGATACGGGATTTCTTTTGTGGGGCATGGCAGAAGATCCTGTTTGGCCCTTGTAAAAGGGCTCTTCCACTTCCCGGGTTTCTGACTTTTGAAGGCCCCTGATTTCTGTAGCAATTTTATCAAGGCTGCCGGCCATAATGGCCAGGGTAGTCATATACTCGGCATGGCGATCCCTCTGCACAATCTGGGTAGATATGGGAGCAGGCTTAAGATCCATCTTTTCACATACATATTCCTCCACAAAGGGATCAATGTGGGCATAAGTTCCTACCGCTCCTGACAGTTTACCAACCCTTATGTTTTCCCTGGCCCTTTCCATCCGCTCCAGGTTCCGTTCCATCTCTGCTGCCCATAGGGCTATTTTAAGACCAAAAGTAATAGGCTCTGCATGGACTCCATGGGTACGGCCTGCCATAACAGTATACTTGTACTGAACAGCCTGCTCCTTCAGCACCTTAATAAACTCCTTAAGATCTTCTATAATTAAATCCCCCGCCTCTACCATAAGGGCTGACATGGCTGTATCAACCACATCCGAAGAAGTAAGACCATAATGAACATATTTGGATTCCTCTCCCAGGCTTTCAGCCACACTTCGGGTAAAAGCTACTACATCATGGCGGGTAACCTTTTCTATTTCCAGGATCCTGTCCACAGAAAAACTGGCATTATCCCTGATTAGCCGGGCTGCTTCCCCTGGTATTACCCCCAGTTCTGCCCAGGCTTCACAGGCCAGAATTTCTATTTCCAGCCACTTTTTAAACTTGTTTTCCAGGGTCCATATCCTTCCCATTTCTCCCCTTGTATATCTTTCAATCAATCCATATCAATCCTTTCTTAGTGCTTACTGAAAAATCTCTTCAAAAATTCCTGGTAGCCCAGTTCCTGCAGCAGCCGATCCTTTTTTTCAACCTTTGTGGAAAGTTCCTTTTTAAACTCCTCAATTTTTTTCCTGGTTTCTTCATCTTTTACCCCAATTATCTGGGCCGCTAAAATGCCGGCATTTCTGGCTCCGTTTATGGCTACAGTGGCTACAGGAATCCCCGAAGGCATCTGTACAATGGAATAAAGGGAATCAACTCCACCCATAGTAGCAGTATGAATGGGAACCCCTATAACAGGAAGGGGCGTAAAAGCTGCCAGCACGCCAGGCAGGTGAGCGGCTCCACCTGCTCCCGCTACAATAACTTCTATGCCCCGGGTAG
>SKLX01000194.1 GCA_007121375.1 Bacillota bacterium
AGATATTTTCAGGGATGGACCTGGAGCTGCCCCTTTTTACCAGAATATTGATTGGCCTGGGAGAATATTTTCCTCTATATGGTCCCTTTTTGATTTCAGGGTTTTTAGTTTTAACTTTATTATTAAGCAGGTATATAAGTACTTATAAAGGGAAGGTTTTTTGGGATACTATTATTTTTAATTTACCCCTTTACGGCAAGCTTTACCAGAAAATACTCCTGGCCCGATTTACCAGGATCCTGGGCACCCTCCATGAAAGTGGCGTAGGTCTTCTATTTTCCCTGGAACTTCTGGAGAACATAACGGGTAATTCCCTTCTGAACCAGGCCCTTTCCCGCACCCGGGAGGCGGTAAGTCGTGGACACGGCCTGGCTGCCTCCCTGGCCGAAAGCCAGCTTTTCCCCCATATTATTCTGGCCATGATCAATGTAGGTGAAAACACCGGCCAGCTTCATGGGATGCTCCTTCAAGGAGCCCAGTTTTTAGAGGCTGAAGTGGAGTATGTCCTGGAACGCCTGGCGACGATTATTGAGCCGGTCTTAATTATTTTCATGGCTTTCATTGTAGGGGGAATTGCTCTATCAGTTTTGATACCCATGTTTGAGATATTTCAAAACATAGGTTAATTTATTGGTATTCGGAGGAATTAACATATGTCAGGTTTTTTGATATTTATATCAGGACTGGTAATAGGTTCATTCTTAAACTTATGTATTTACCGTTTGCCCCGGAGAGAATCCATTATACATAATCCTTCTCACTGCCCAGCTTGTGGAAGGAAACTTAGAATTTGGGACCTGGCACCTCTTTTTAGTTATCTTTTCTTAAGGGGAAGATGCAGATATTGCGGCATAGAAATAGGCAGCAGGTATCCTGTCGTAGAGCTTTTAACTGGCCTTTTATTTTTAATTACTTTTTTATCAAAGGATCTGAATATTTTACTGTTAAAAGATTTAATTTTGTACTCTTTGCTTATAATCATTATTTTTATAGATCTGGAGCACCAGATTATTCCCAACCGTCTGGTGGGATTGTTTTTTGCCTGGAGCTTTTTGTGGCAGATATTTTTACCTGAGTTGACCTGGAGGGATGCCCTGGGAGGAACAGTCCTGGGAGGGGGTGTTCTCCTGGCCATAGCTTTAGTAAGTAAAGGAGGCATGGGAGGAGGAGATGTTAAGCTCATGGCTGCTGCCGGCCTATATTTAGGGACAAGCATGACGGCCCTGGCCTTATTTGCAGGTTTTTTGGCTGGTGCTCTGACAGGAATTATACTCATCCTGTTAAGACTTAAAACGCGAAAGGATTACATACCCTTCGGTCCTTTTTTGGCCTTGGGCATAATATTGGCTTCCCTGTGGGGGGAGGAAATCATAAGAAGTTATCTGAAGATTTCCGGCCTGGAATAATTCTAATTAGTTAGGAGATGAGGACTGGTGAAGGTGTTTAATAGATTTTCTTTCCTGGGCCTTGATATTGGTACCAGCTTAATCAAGGCAGTACAGCTGCAGAAAAAAAACAACGATTTTATTTTGCACTGTTTTGGAATGGTTGAAACCCCTGCTGGTGCTTTTAAAGAAGGGAAGATAGTTGATTCTGAATCCCTGATTGGACAACTGGCCGTTTTTGTGAAAGATTTATCATTTAAAGGTAATAAAGCAGTGGCCTGCCTGGGCAGGGAAAATGTTATTCTGCGACGTTTATCCTTGCCTCCCATGTCCCGCAAAGAAGTGGGGGAGGCGATGAAATTTGAAGTTGAAAAACATATAAATATTCCCCTGGAGGAGCTAATTTATAATTACACTCCCCTAAATTATTCCAGAGGCAAAGAAATTGATATTTTATTGGCGGCAGTTTCTCGACAGGTGGTAGATATTTACCAGGAGGTTATGGAAAGGGCTGGTCTTTATCCTGCTGCCCTGGAGGTTCAGGTCCTTGCCCTAACCCGCAGTTTACCTTTTTATTTTAATAAAAAAGCCGGCTCCTCTTATCCTGATTATTTTATTCTTCTGGATATAGGAGAGGATTCTACAGGTATGGTTATCCTGGAAAAGGGAGACTACAGTTTTCATCGGAATCTTTCTGTAGGAAGCCGTACTATTCTGAAGGGAATAATGGATTCATACGGAATATCCCGGGAGGAAATAATGGAAAAGGTTGAACTGGGGCAGTTATTCCGACTGAAAGGGGCAGAGGAATTAGCAAACCCTTTAGCAGAAGAAATTCAGCGCACTTTAAATTATTACCTTTATAAAAAGGAAATGGAGAAAATAGATTATAAGGGAATGTTAATTACTGGCGGTATTTCAGGCATAAAAGGTATTGATTCCTGGTTATCTTCAGCCCTTAATATTCCTGCCCAACCTATGAATCCTCTAAATATTTTAAAAGTAGATAATAATATACCTACCCGAGATAACTTAAAAAGAAATTGGTTTTTTATAAATACAGCGGTGGGACTGGCCCTGGGGAGGTGGGAACATGCCTGGAATTGACTTGCGAACTCCCGAATTTATAAAGGAGAGGGAATTTTATTGGCCCCGGGTTTTTAAGGTGACGGGATTGGTTTTATATGGATTTCTGGTTTTCAATCTTATTTTCTACTTACATTTTTTAAAGGGAGAGGAAGTGAAAAAGTTAAGTCTACTTCAGGAAAAATATGAGCAGGTGGGTTGGGAGAAGGAAAAATCTTATAAAGAACAGGAAACTTTAATAGCTTTACAGAGGGAAAAAGAAACCCTGGAGATTCTATTAGCCATGAAAAATAACTGGTACCCCTACCTGGACCTTTTTTTTAAGGGTACGGATGACCATATTAATATTCAAAATATAAAGGGAAATAATGCAGGGACTTTCACCCTGGAGGGATGGTCCGGGGATCTTAAGGGAATAGCCCAATACATGTTATTTTTACAGGAAACGGGTAAGTTTGACGACATGAATTACAGGGAAATTATCAAGGGTGAAGGAGAAGGTTTTTATTTTTCCTTTACCGGCAGAACTGATTTTAATCAGGAAATACAAGTATTTCAAGAATTGGACCCTTTTTTGAAGGAAGAGTTGCTTGAATTACTGGAAGAGTATGAAGAACATAAGGGATATGTAGAACATGGAGAGGATGAAGGGTCGGAGGGGGAAGTAGATGAAGAATATAACGGTATATCTTAAAGGATGGGGTAAAAAATATGGGGTTTTTCTGGCTTTACTGGGGCTTACCCTGATGATTTTTTATTTTCACGGTCACCCTCTCTGGAAGGATATAGGAGAAATCAGAGAAGAAGTGGAACAGTTGGAGAAAGTTTTAGAAGAGAGAGAAACCTCCTTTTCTCTCAGCCTACCCCAGGTTCACAAAGAAGATAAAGAACAAATGGAAATAGAGCTGGAAAACCTGAACCTTCAACTATATTCCAAAAATAATCTTCAGGAATTTTTTTCTCAAATGGAAAACCTGTTGATGATTAGGAATGGAGAAAATTTAAGGCTGTTAATTGGAGAACTAACTTCCCAGGAGTTGAAAAAAAGTGAAAATTCAAAAGAAAATGCTTGTTTGGGGAAAAAGGAGTTACCTGTGGAATACAGCTACTTCACTATTGATGTTTCTTTTTCTGCTCCCCTGGAGGATATACTCCTTTACATAAAAAGACTGGAAAATCATTCACCGTCTTTGCAGGTTCAACAAGTAGATTTGAATAAAAGGGGAGAATTATATTCCCTTTCCCTTACTTTAAAAGGCCTGCTTTCAAGCAGTTACTAGGGGGAGGAAAGAATATGCACTTGGTGGTTAGAGTTCATGACCCCCGGGGTTATTCTCTCCTGGAGGTGCTGGTAGGAGTGGTTATCCTGGCTGTAGTAATTATGCCCCTCCTTTCTTTATTTATCATGGGTTACAACCATAACAGTTCTGCCGGCTTGAAAACCAGGGCTGTGGTCTATGGACAGGAAGAAATGGAAAGGTTAAAAAGCCTTGGCTTTAATGGCTTAAGAAGTAAACACTCCGGGGGCAGTTACCTTCTACCTGAAGACCACTGGGATGAAAGGGAAGGCCTGGTCCGCTACTACCGTCTGG
>SKLX01000055.1 GCA_007121375.1 Bacillota bacterium
CACCTGGTTTTTTTTAGGGCTCCTTATGGTATTATCCGTAGTAGAAGAAATTTTTCTTTACGGTGGAGGCTTTATAGCCCAGGTTGTATTACAACACCTGGATGTTATACTTATACTCTTACTGGTTACCCTTATAGTGCAGATTTTTTCCCGCCTTTATCTTATTTTAACGGAGCAGTCTCAACGGTTTAAACTGCAGCAGGAGGAGCTCTTTTCCGCCTATCAGAATCTTTCAGAAAACCACCTGTTGATCCAGGCCCTTTCCAACTTTCAGCGGGAGGTTGTATCCCATAAGAGGGAAAAAGACGTTTTTAGCAGCCTTCTTTATGCATGTGAATCGGTTTTTCCCTTTAAAAAAACAGCCGTCCTCTACCTGGAGGAATCCGTTCCTCCTGATTCCCTTACCCCCGGTCATCCCTTTGAGATAATTAGTACCTATAACCGGAAAGGGGAAGGGTTTTTTGACTCTTCAGCCCTGGCAGAAGTCAGGGACCGCTGGCAGGAATTTTCTCCCCAGCAAAACATTATAGTTGGAGAAAACAAAGACTGGATAGCCCTTCCCATATGGAGGGGTGGGGAAAGGTTGTTGGCGGTTTTTATGGCCTGGATTAAACCCGGGGTTAATATAAAAAAATTTCCAGGGGAGTTACTCCTTTTTCTATATTTTACCGAACAGGTCATCCAAAGTCTTTTAAGTTTAAAGCAAACGGAAAAAACCCTTCACCATCTTTCTTCCCTCTATGAGGCCGTGGAAACAATTTCCAGCAGGAGCGATATCCGGGAGGTAATTGAGCTTTTCACCGCCTATACCAAAGCCATGACCAGTTGTGACAAGGTGGTATTTTGGATCGATGAGCTTGATTTAGTAGAAGGGGAAGGGGAGCAAAAATCCATTTATACGGTTAAGGGCAAGCGGAGTATTTTGCCGGAAAAAGCCTGGCGGGAAAAAATTCTCCAGGCCTGGTCCCAGGTGAAGGAAAGCACCGAGCCCCTGGTCCAGCTTATTGAGGAAGAAGGTAAGGAGGAAACAGGACAGCTCATCTGTGTGCCGGTAAAATCCCGTTCCCGCAGCTTTGGAATGCTGGCGGGGCTCCAGTCCAAGAAGACATATAACGTGGAGGATATTATCCAAACCCTTTCCTTTATGGCGGATCTCAGCGCCATTTCTATTGAAAGGAACATGGCGGAGCTTTTTGCCGACCGCCTCCTGGTTATTGAGGAACAAAACAGGATAGCCAATGAGATTCATGACAGCGTGTCCCAGAACCTTTTCAGTATTGTATATGGCCTGGAGGCCCTTACCAGGGAAGAAAATTCCCTTTCTCCCCAATACAAGGAGCGTCTGGGCAGCATCCGGGACGTGGCTGCCCAGACGGCCAAGGAACTTCGCCTCTTGATATACCGTTTGAGCCCCCGCCACCGGGGGGACGATACCTTTATAAAGGAGCTGGAAAATTACCTGGAGGGGCTGGGTAACCTGAACCAGATTTCCATTGATTTTAAAGTTTCGGGCAAGGAAGAGTATCTAAACCCTGCCATGCGGAAAGCTTTTTACCGGATTATCCGGGAGGCAACGGGAAATGCCGTCCGCCATGGGGAGGGGGATACTATAAAAGTAGAGCTGGATATGACTCCTTTTGGTTCAAATTTAATAATTAAGGATAATGGAAAAGGGTTTAATGTCGATATATATAGTGACAGGGAGGATTCCCATAAAAGATTGGGGCTGGTTAACATGCGGGAGCTGGCCCTTTCCCTGGGAGGCAGTTTAACCATAGACAGCAAGGAAGAAGAAGGGACCCAAGTAAAATGCAATATACCAACCTCTCCTGTATCCAGGGGAGAATCTCAGGTCAATTAAAACCTAGGTGGGGGGTTTAGATATGAAAATTATTATAGTTGATGACCATGCACTGGTGAGAAAAGGTGTAGAAATGGTGGCTAACCTGGAAGATGACATTGAAATAGTGGGCTCTGCTTCCAATGGACAAGAAGCCCTGGAGTTAATTGAAAAGTTTAAACCCCAGGTGGCCCTGGTGGACCTGCGTCTTCCCGGGGAGCATGGGCTGGATATTATTAAAAATGCCCGAAATGTTTCCCGGGAGTGTAAGTATATTGTCCTGACTTCCTACGCTACCGAGGAAGAAATCCGGCGGGCCATGGCCGAGGAGGTAGATGGTTATATCCTCAAGGAGGCCTTTCCCGAGGAACTCCTTAGCGCCATCCGCCTGGTAGATAAGGGCAGGAAATACTTTGACCCTGCCGTTATTCAACATGCCATGGAATACAACCATAAAAATGAGAAGGATATTAGCACCCTTACCCGCCGGGAAATGGAGGTCCTATCTGCCCTGGCCCGGGGGTTGAACAACCGGGCTATTGCGGAAAACCTGGTTATAAGTGAGCACACCGTTAAAAAACATATAGGTCAAATCCTGGAAAAACTTAACCTCCAGGACCGGACCCAGGCAGCCCTTTTTGCTGTCTCCAAGGGTCTGAACAAGGTTGGGCAGGCTTAAATTTTTTGTAAATAGGACTATCTTCCTATTTAGATTTTCCCTCGAGTTCCGTATTATAGTAATAAGCAATAAATAAGAGGTTATGGAATTATTTCCTGACCGACAAAGGCAAACCTTTCGAAAGGAAGGGACGCAAAGTCATGGGCCTAAAATCCTGTAAGGGATTAAGGCTGCCAGGCTGCCGAAGGGGAAATTTTTATTTTTCAAAAAATACCCCGGCTCGGCCGGGATTTTTTTCGGCTGTCGGTCCCTCAAACAACAGGAGGGAAAATAAAAAATGTATACCCATAAAACAGGAACAAAAGTATTTAAAACCTTTTATATTTTAATGGCTCTTGTTATTTTCAGTGCCCTTTTTGTTTTTAACCCATCCCTTTCTTTAGAAGCAGGGTCCTCTACACCAGAACAGACCCTGGAGGTGGAAAGCCCCCAAACCAATACTACTTCCTCAGGGGAAGCACTGGTCCTGGAGGAGCCTTCCCCCTATGTTTTGGGACAAGCCTATACCCGGGACCTGAAGGTTAAGGTAGAGGTGACAAACCGGGGAGAAGAAATTTCCCGGAATATCCGCCTGGAGGTTCCCCTTTTAAGCAGTATAGACTCTCCCTACCAGGTCATTGAGGAGGAAGGTTTCAGCCTGGAGCCTGGGGAAATAAAGGAGGAAGAAATGGGGAGCCGTTCGGGCATATTCCAGATTGAGTCTCTGAGGCCCGGGGAAAGCCAGACCATTACTATGGACTATACTTTAATGGTTAGCCCCCTGTCCATGGATTTTAACCATTACAATGAAGATATAACCCTTGATCCCGAATCTCCTTACCTCAAGCCTTCGGCAAAAATTGAAAGTAACCATGAAAATATTACCGCTAAGGCAGAAGAACTGACGGCAGGCCTGGAGAAGGACCTGGACCGGGCGGAGGCCATATATGCCTTTGTGGTAGACCATATTAAATACGATATTCATTCCCCCTACCGGAACCAGGGAGCCTTAACCGCCCTGGAAGAAGGGGAGGGAGTATGCGAAGATTACGCTACCCTCTTTGCCGCCCTGTGTCGGGCTTCAGGAATTCCTGCCCGCCAGGTTAACGGTTTCACTGACCCACGGGGTACCGGCCATATCTGGAACCTGGAACCGGACCAGTCCCTATCTTTGAGAAATTACCGCCACAGCTGGGCAGAGTTTTACCTGGAGGGGATAGGCTGGGTGCCAGTAGATCCCACCTTTGATATCTACTCCCACACCAACAGGTATTTCGGTTCCCTGCCCCAGGCCAGCCACATGGCCCAAAACTACCAGGACCGTTCCCTGCGGGGCAGGTTCGAGGGGGGTCAGCTGGCGGTAAGCTGGACCAATGAGCTGGTGAGAAACTAAACTAAAAGAGATAGGAATACAAAAGAAAAACAGCCCCTTTGGGGCTGTTTTTAATTTATCTAGAACTTACGTTTTTTTATTAACATTCCACCGGTAGCTAAAAGGAATCCCAGTCCCATTCTTAAGAAGTCATTGTTTCCAGTATAGGGAAGTTCTTCAGGCCTGGG